>JBASIK010000030.1:0-12192 GCA_049654745.1 Bacteroidales bacterium | reverse complement strand
CAGTAAAATATTTAATTGATTTCTGCCGGCGAGCGATATTATATTTTTCATCTTAAATTTCGGAATATCCGAAAAAAGAGAAAAATGATTGATTTTGACATGGTTATTTAATTAAGCTTAATTCTGTTTGCTGGTTGCAGCCAGAACTTCTTTTCCGAAGGCCATGCATTCATCTCTCTTAAGGTTGTCGTATTCCTTTATGCCTAGCATTTTCTGCATCTGTTCCCGCACATCAGGTTCCATAAGACCGAATGTGATTCGGCCGAGGAAGACTTTTGAGGGGATTCCTGTTACACCGCATATTACAGCAAGGTGTTTGTCTATTAGCCTTGTAGTGACTTCGGGGGTAACTGGCTGCATCATGTTTCCGCATACTGCGAAATATCCTCTAAGCCTTGTCTTTAGAATTTCCCGGTTTCTGGACAGGTAGTCCTGCATTTCCTGTGAAACCCTGCCTGCTCTTATAGCTCCACCAACTATAACATAATCATACCTGGAAAGATCCGGATTTTCACGGACATCAAATACATTTGCGATGCCATCCATTCCCTCCGAAATCCATACACCTGCGTCACGTGCTGAACCGCACCAGGTACTGTAAAGAACCGCCCATTTCTTATCAGAAGGGCGGGGGTAATATTCAAGGGCTTTGCTTCTGCGGGGAACAAAAATTGCCGCAATTCCCAGCAACGTTGTCCTGATAAAAGTTCTCTTATTCATATTTTAACAATTTATTTTTACTTAACATTTTATATTTCCTCCATGCTTTTCATTCCCGGTTTCTGTATTCAGCTAATATCTGAAAATCAAGTATATGCTTTCCGTTTTTTGCGATGCCTTCACGGGTTACAAGTTCAGGTTTGGGCAGTTTTGGGTCGAGGTCCAGAAATTGCATTTTGACCTGAATAGGTTCTTTAATCCGATATGGTTTGCATAAAGGAATCTTACTTATTGCATTTTTTGCTCCTTCATATAGGGCTTTTCTAGTTTCTTCAAAGGGATAAAGAACAGCTGATTCTCTTCCCAGGCCTCTTTTTGTTGCAACTGTGACAATATTTTCTCCGAAGAATTTTCTTGCTTCCCGGCATGTTGCTTCATCGCCGGTTACCATTATAACAGGAACGCCGTAGTAACCTGCTATAAGGGCATTTTGTGCCAGTTCGCCTGATTCAATACCATTATACCAGTATCTGTTTTCAGAACGTGAACTTTGCGTGTGATTCAGCACTCCGTCGGGGGTGCCCATCATTGCATGAAAACCAATCATTACCATCGCAGAAAAGGAACTGTCAAGTAGCGACAGGTTGCCGGCACCAGGCCGTGGTTTTCCTGTGATATATTTTGCTCCGGGTTCCATAAGATGTGGGATCACTGCCTGGGTACCGTGACCATCAAGAACAATAACTTCGGTTGCGCCACCATCTATAAGACCGCGTACAACAGCTGCAACATCTCCCATAAAATATTCACATGCCTGAATATTCAGTGGAGTATCCTTCTCGCGTGTCTGATCAAACTTAAAAACCCCACTTATACCCTCAAGATCTGTATTGACGTAAATCTTGAGTTGTGCCATCATGGACAATGGAACACACAGAAACAGAACAAAAAACACTCTAATAAACCTTTGTGTTTCAGAAAAGTTAAATTTTCTTGCATATATCATTTATACACTTCTTTTGTAATTGTTATAAAAATACAAAAGTTTTATTCTTATTGTAATTGCATAAATCCAGATTTGGAATAGAGTTATAAATAACTAATCATGTGGCTTTTCTGCCTGCCACAAGAAATGTTAAGTTTTTCCTGCTATTTATTTTTTAAAACAGGAGGTAAAAAATTAATGGTAAATCTTTTTTGTAATTTTATTAAATCAAAAAAGCACATCATTATGAATAAAATCAACAGGCGCAATTTTATTCTTACATCAGTTACCGGAGCAGCCGGTATTTTCTTTTACAATCCGGCCAGAGCAAATCCGGTCAGAGAAACTGGAGAAAACTTCCTTACACGGGTTGCGCTTACTGCGGGTGATAACAGGGCTGATATAACTTTCCGGGCACTTAAACCATTTGCAAAGCAGATAAAGCAGGCAATAGGAAATCGCCGTGTGGTTCTTAAACCAAATAATGTATCTACTTCCATCCAGTTGAGTGCAACACATGCTGATACACTTGAAGGTATACTTGAATTCCTGAAGTCAATTGGGAAGCTTAACAATGTTGTTATAGCAGAGTCAGCTGCTGATGGGCCGGCTATGGATGGTTTCAGTAATTTCAACTATCTGAGGCTGGCTAATAAATATCCTGTAAAATTTATCGATCTTGATACTGCAGGGTTTGAAACTTTATATGTTTTTGATGAGAGGGATTTCAAACCTCACCCTGTAAGGATCTCAAAAGTATTGCTGGATCCTGGTTCTTACATTGTATCGGTTGCCAGAATGAAAACACACGATCGTGTGGTAGTTACTCTTTCGCTTAAAAACATTGTTGTGGGAGCTCCTGTTAAAGATCCGGGATTCACTTTCGGGAAAAACAGAAAAGAAGGAACAAGATAAGAAAAAGAAATTGTACATGGTGGTGTTTACAGGGGTATCCATTATAATCTTTATGATCTTGCTTCACGCCTTCATCCTCACCTGGCAGTTATTGATGGTTATGAAGGAATGGAGGGTAATGGTCCAACAGGCGGGACCCCGGTTGATCACAGGGTTTGTGTTGTCAGTACCGACTGGCTTGCTGCCGATAGGGTTGCCGTGGAGCTGATGGGTGTCGATTTTAACAATGTGGCGTACCTGAACTATTGTGCACAGGCTGGCCTTGGAGTTGCTGATCTCGGGAAAATAGAAATAATAGGTGAAAGCATAAGTAACCACATAAAAACATACAAACTTCACAGTAATATTGAAAAGCAACTTTCGTGGATGAAACCGGCAGGATGATACTGGTTACCAGAAATAGCCCTGAATTTCAAGATTGGTGAGTCCTGCTTTTCTAGCATAGTCAACCGCCTCAATATATTCCTGCCGTGTTATTCTGCGGTTTATCTCAGGATACTGGGACGCTTTGTAAACAGGTCTGTACTGCGACATCAGGTTCAAATAAGTATCTTTAGGCAGATTTGCAGCTATCCAGTCGATCACCTCTTTCGTGCCGCTTACATTATTTGGCATTACGAGATGGCGGATCATAAGGCCCCGGTACATAAGTCCGTTTTCTTCTGGTTTAGCAACTCCTACCTGCCTGTTCATCTCTAAAAGGGCCTTCTTTGTTACTTCAGGATAAGAATATGCGCCTGAAGAATATTTTGCTGCCATTTCGGAATTTGAGTACTTAAAGTCAGGCAGGTAGATATCCACCACACCATCGAGTACCTGAAGAATTTCAGTTCTTTCCCATCCACAGGTATTGTAAACCAGTGGCACTTTCAGGCCCCTTGCTGCTGCACGGTCGAGGGCAAGAAGAATATGAGGCGAATAATGAGTGGGAGTTACAATGTTAATATTATGGCATCCTATCCTTTGCAGCGATAACATCATTTCAGCAAATTCGGCTATACTCCTTATTGTGCCCTCTCCTCCCTGGCTTATTTCCCAGTTGATGCAGAAGACACACCTCAGGCTGCAGTTCGTCATAAAAATAGTACCTGAACCTCCCTTTCCAACAAGCGGAGGCTCCTCACCAAAGTGAGGATGATATGCAGAAATCTCAAGCTTTGCATTTGCGTTGCAGAATCCTTTTTCTCCTTTGAGTTTGTTAACACCGCACATTCTGGGGCAAAGCTCACATTTTCCCATCATTGCCCATAACATTTCTCCGCGTTGTTTAAGTTCACCGCTGCGGTGCAGTTTGAGGTAACCTGGTTCGAAATTATCTGTTTTCATTTTTGGCTTTGATTCTTTATTAAGACTAAAACCTCCAGTTAAGAGAATACCCGCACTGTAAAACAGTGATTTTATTATATGTCTTCTGGAAGCCATCTATTTGGAGTTCAATGATATCCCCTTATCAAATTTAATAAAATTTTGTTGTATCTGGAAGTGCTAATTAATTGACCGGATAATTTTCTCTTGTTAAAGCTTTTCACTTTCTGGTTTTTGCCTTATGCTTTCTTTTTGATTGTAACCAGTAATAAATATTATTCAATATAATACTTCCTCTCTCTTATGGAATGATTGGTAAGGTGAAAAAAGATCAAAGTATCAAAGACTTATTTTTCAATACTGATTAAATTTGTTGATAATTAATAATGTATCAGTGGTAAATTTTATGATGATGAAAAAATATACTATAATTCTACTCACTGCATTTATTCTTTATGGTTGTTCGAGTGATAAAAGCACAGAAAGCAATAACGAATTTTATAGTTACATGAAGGAGGGATTTAGTAATCCTCCGTTGAAAGCTCATCCCAAAGTTTACTGGTGGTGGCTTAATGGCTGGACGGATACTATAAGAATAAGGGAAGAATTAAGGGCAATGAAGGAGATTGGGATTAGCGGCTTTGATATATTTGAGATAGGAGCTGGCAGGAGTAATCCTATGGAAATGTCAGGGCCTGCGTTTTTGAGTGATGAATCACTTATTGCAATAAAGATAGCGCTTGATGAAGCTGAAAAGCTCGAACTGGAAGCTGGACTCAACGTAGCCAGCAGCTGGAATGCTGGAGGTAGCTGGATTACCCCTGAACACGCTGCAAAATCAATTTACTTTTCAAAAATGCGGGTAACAGAAAATATAAAGCCTCCAATAAAACTCTCCTATCCGGTTGTCCCGGTAAAAGATCCGGGAGGACAGCCACTTATGATATCATTTACTGCCAGTGGAAGGCCAGTCTATTCAAAAGAGATTGCAGTAATTGCCATTCCTGTAAATGAGACTGCACAGAAAGCAGATACCTCACAGATAATTGACCTGACAGATTTTTTTAATCCTGTTACAGAAGAACTCAACTGGCACCCACTGCCAGGTAACTGGTATATATACAGGTTTGTTTGTTCAAATTCGGGCGAACAACTTAAACTGCCGAGTAAAAATTCTGCCGGACCCATTATTGACCATTTTGACAGCAGTGCTACGGAATTTCATTTCAATTATTTAATAGACAGATTAAAAACCATTATACCTGATTTTAAAAAGTCGGCACTTAAAAGCCTTTATCTTGCAAGTTATGAAGCCACAGGATTCGTATGGAGTCCATCGCTGCCTGAGGAATTCAGAAGAATTAATGGGTATGATATAAGAAAATTTCTTCCTGGCCTATTTGAACCTGATCTGTATCAGAGCAAAGTTTTTGAAAAGTTCAATGCTGATTTCAGGCGTACACTCTCGGAAATGATGATTAACAATTTTTACCGTAAAGCAAAGGAGATAGCAAACCGTAACGGCCTGATGATTAACTCTGAAGCAGGAGGTCCCGGGCTTCCATTGCATAATGTACCGGTTGAACCTCTAAAGGCACTGGGGTCACTCGACCTTCCAAGGGGTGAATTCTGGATAGATCATCATCGCTATAACAATGAAGGAATTGATATAATGAGGGTGGTTAAAGAGGTTTCAGCTGCTTCCCATATTTATAGTCGTGGAATTGTTGAAGAGGAGTCATTTACATCTTTCCATCACTGGCAGGAGGGTCCGGGAGACATGAAACCATGGGGCGACAGGGCATTTTGTGAAGGGATGAACCGTGTCGTTATTCATGGTTTCGCACATAATCCTCGCGGTACGGGCTTTCCCGGAATAGTTTACAGCGCGGGTACTCATTTCAATGATAAAAGAATATGGTGGCCAATGGCGAAACCTTTTATCGATTACCTTTCCAGAATCTCATTTATATTTCAGGAATCATCTTTTAAAGCAGATGTGCTTTATTATTACGGCGACAGGGTTCCCAATTATGCCGGTCATAAAAAGAGTCGTTTTTCAGCAGGTTCAGGATATGATTATGAAGTTATCAATACAGAGAAACTATTAAATCTGTCAGTAAAAAACGGTAAATTAATTCTTCCGGAAGGAGGCGAATTTAGCCTCCTCGCTCTTGAAAATGAAGGGGAGATAAATGCTGAAGTACTTGAAAAATTATATTCTTTAGTTAGGGAAGGAGCAGTAGTTGCGGGCGTAAAACCTTTGAGTGTAACCAGAATACCTGAAAATCGTAATGGAAGAGAATACATTAATATTCTGGAGAAATTATGGCCTGAAAATTCAACAGGTAAATTATCGCTTCTTAAAAAAGAGAGAGTGATTGATGATAGTTCTCCTGAAGGAATATTGAATGGATTAAACATCTTGCCCGATTTCAGGTGTTCTGGCAATGATTTTGATATCCTTGATTACATACATTATTCGAAAAATGATATTGACTTTTACTTTGTAAGAAATACAACAGACAGATGGATCTCGCGGAATTGCAGTTTCAGGCAGCGTAGCAAGAAACCAGAAATATGGGATCCTGTCACAGGAGATATATCCAGGGTAATGATTTACCGGCAGAGTCAAGGTTATACTATCATGCCTTTAACATTTGCACCCTTTGAGTCGTATTTTGTTGTTTTTAAAGATTCACCCGGCACTGCACCTTACAGTGAAATTAAAGGAAATGAAAGCGAGCCCCCTCTTCTTAAATATTTAGATAATGATATAATTATTCTTGATGAGGGTATTTTTATACTTGCAGGGAGGGAGAATTTAAAGTTTAAAAATGTTATTTACGAGCATGAGATTAAAGGGGCCTGGGAAATATTTTTCCCTCTGGGTGAAGAAAAACCGAGCCGCATAATTTTCCCACGGCTTGTTTCATGGACAGAGTCGGAGATAGAAGACGTTAAATATTTTTCAGGCATAGCAACCTACAAAAAAAATTTTCATTATGATATTAATTTCTTTAGAAAAGGTGAATTCAGATTTTTTCTTGAATTTGAAGATATTTCAAAAGTAGGAAATGTATGGCTGAACGGAAAGCTTCTGGGGATAGCCTGGACAAAACCCTTCCGTTTTGACGTGACAGATGCTCTTAAACCAGGGAACAACACTCTGGTAGTTAATGTTGCAAACACTTGGTCGAACAGGCTTAAAGGTGATGCCCTTACTGGCAAGAAGAATACATATACAAATATTAAAATAACAAGTATTGGCGGACTCGACAATATTTATGCAACATGGGCTGAAGTTCCACTGATAAAATCGGGCCTTATTGGAAAAGCCAGAATATATGCAATTAAACCTGTTAAATAGTTTGACGGTATTAAACTGTTACTGTTTAATTATTTTTATAACTTTAGGTTCATTATATTATTTAATAACTTTTAAATCAGAAGTAAAATGAAGACAACAAGAAGAATATTTATTCGTAACAGTGCTTTTGCAGCTGCAGGTGCAATGATTTTGCCGAAGTCATTACCACCAGTCCCTCCAAAGGATAAAGGAATTGTGGGACTTCAGCTTTATTCGGTGAGAGCTGAAATGTCAAAAGATCCACTTGGTTCATTGAAACAACTTGCAGAAATGGGATATGTATATGTGGAGCATGCCAATTATGTAAATGGTAAATTTTATGGTTATGAACCAAAGGAATTCAGGAAGATTCTTGATGACCTTGGAATGAAGATGATAAGTGGTCATACGGCCCTCAATCCGAATCATTGGGATGATTCGAAAAAAGACTTTGCTGATTCATGGAAGAAACTTGTAGAGGATGCAGCTATCCTTGGGCAGCAATATGTTGTGAGCCCGGCGATGAACCAGGCCCAGTACCGCACCTACGACGATCTTATGAAGACGATGGAAATCTTTAACAAGGCCGGTGAACTATGCAAAAAATACAAAATGAAGTTCGGCTATCACAATCATGATTTTGAATTCAAGGTTGAATTCAATGGTGAAAAGATGTTTGATATTATTATGAAAACTATAGACCCTAAAATGGTTGTGATTCAGCTCGATACCGGGAATCTTTATAACGGTGGGGCAAAGGCACTCGATGTGGTGAAAAAATATCCTAAACGGTGGGAAAACATACATGTAAAAGATGAGATCCAGATTGATAACCAAAGATATGAAAGTTGCATCCTTGGAGAAGGAATTGTGAATATTCAGGAGGTGCTTACACTTGCTACAAAAATCGGTGGAGCCAAAGTTTATATTATAGAACAGGAAGCATACCAGGGAAAATCACCGATGGAATGCGTAAAGGTTGATCTTGAGGTTATGCGAAAATGGGGTTATTAATAATAGCATAGGTACCAGTATAGATATTAATAAAAAAATACCTCAGAAACCGGGTTTCTGAGGTATTTTTTTAGTTTACTGAGTAGTAATTATTTGATACAATAAATAAAATATTTTGCCCAGTTGGAGCCGCCGAAGTCATATCCAGCCGACCATGCTGTTTCAGGATAGCCGAGAACCGGATCGCAAACAGAAGGGAATTCAATTAAGGTTACCTGTACGAGTGTTAACTGAACGGGATTTTGTGTTCCAATAGGTTTTAAGACTATGGCAACAACGCCTCCGCATTCCGGTACAAAATTATCTCCGTAAGCGTTAGCTTCAGTAAGAATTGCATCAACTCTTGCCTGCGACCAGTTGTACAAACCGTTTGTTGACTGTTGGTCTTCAATAAGAGCCCATATTGCCCTTTGAACATCACTGAAAGTATAGGTATTACCATCCGGAGCGGTTTTGCCTACATAATTCTGGTTGAGTATCCAGTTAACTTTATCCATATTTTCCGGATGTTCAACAAGTCCCATTCCTCCAAATTCTGGGTCGTAACTCGATATAACTTTCACGGTATAAGCAGTATTCTGGTATATGTATGCATCTAAATCAATACACCATCCGGGATAGGTTCCATTCAGAATACCCCCATCTGTAAGAGTAGAAGTGAAATAACTTGATGACGATGCAGTTGGATAAGTTACTTTAAGAGTTGCTGTTTCGGGCAGAAGCGTCTCAAGGGCCGAAAGGCTTGTTTGCCATGAAAGTACAGATTTAACAACGCTATGTGCAAGCACATATACCTGGTTGAGCCTCTCTACAGGGATGTTTTCGTATGTATAAATCTGAACAGGAGGTTCGTGAGTTTGTGAATAAGCAAAAAGACCGGGTATCGGATTGGTACCTCCGGAAGTCGGCACCTCAGCCAGTGAGGCTGTTACCGAAAGATGTGTTTCAGTAAACATCCACCCGGGTAACGTCTTATATGTTACGTTAAGATTGTCGCCATTTCGAGTAACTTTAACATTACCCACCTTTGTGTTTTTTCCTGCGAAGAGGTCAGCTGTAAGCTCTCCGCCACATGAATTCTGTATTACGAATTCAATTGTATTTGTGTTATTTACGACGGGACCTTTCCTATCTGGTTTAAGTCCGCTGTCTTTCTCGCAGGATGTTGCAAACAGCAATCCTGCCGTTAAAAGAAGTAATCCGGTTTTTAAGTTTCTCATATTGATTATTTTTAGTTATTAATAATTATTTCGGCTTTCATAATGATGTGATATAAACACGCATATTAAATTAATAATTCAAAGTTTTATATTCAAGTAATGTTTGACCAGAACGTTTTTTTTCTTGACCAAACCTATTTTTTATGGATGAAGAAATAATTCACCAGGAAGAGCACTTACATTTTACAATAAGTGATAAATATAAAATAATAAATAATATATAGAAGTAGTGTATTATATATTTGTCTGATTTTGAGAATATATCAGAAAAATCAAAAGTTGTGTATATGAAGTAACAAAGATTAATTAAAAGATTTCATGGCAAAACCAATTGAATAATATTCTTTCAGTTTGTAAGTTTTCTGTACTTTATTCGTTTAGGTGTTACATCCATAACTCGTTTCCTGTAATTTTCTTCATATTCTGAATAAGTTCCTTCGAACCATACTACTTTTGAATCGCCCTCAAAGGCTAGTATGTGTGTCGCAACTCTGTCGAGGAACCATCGGTCGTGAGTGATTATGACGGCGCAACCGGCAAAATTCTCGAGACCTTCTTCAAGAGCCCTGAGGGTATTAACGTCGATGTCGTTAGTCGGTTCATCGAGAAGCAGCACGTTAGCTCCCGATTTGATAGTAAGTGCAAGGTGGAGCCTGTTCCTTTCCCCACCTGAGAGCACCCCGCATTTTTTCTCCTGGTCGGCACCAGTGAAATTGAATCTGGCTGCGTAGGCTCTTGCATTTACAGGCCGGTTACCCAGCATAACTTCATCGTAACCGCCTGAAATAACCTCATAAACGGTTTTGCCCGGGTCTATTGCACTGTGAGTCTGGTCGACATAACCAAGTACAACGGTTTCGCCTATTTCAAAGGTTCCTTTTGTCGGCTTCTCCAGGCCCATTATCATTCTGAAAAGGGTGGTTTTGCCTGCCCCGTTGGGACCTATTACACCTACAATTCCGTTGGGGGGTAAATCGAAATTAAGATCTTCAAAAAGCAACTTGTCTCCAAAAGATTTGGCAACGTTTATGGCTTTGATAACCTTGTTGCCAAGGCGAGGTCCGTTGGGAATATAGATTTCAAGTCTTTCTTCTTTTTGTTTTACATCCTGGTTTAGAAGATTTTCATATGCGTTTAGTCGGGCTTTCGATTTTGCATGTCTTGCTTTAGGGGCCATCCTTACCCACTCGAGTTCCCGTTCAAGCATTTTTCTTCTTTTGATATTTCCTTTTTCTTCTATTTCAAGCCTCTTTGCTTTCTGTTCAAGCCATGATGAATAGTTGCCTTTCCATGGTATGCCTTCACCGCGGTCGAGTTCCAGAATCCATCCAGCGACGTTGTCAAGAAAATATCTGTCGTGAGTAACACAGATAACGGTTCCTTTATATTGTTTCAGGTGCATTTCAAGCCATTGGACAGATTCAGTGTCAAGGTGGTTAGTAGGTTCATCCAGAAGGAGCACATCTGGTTGTTTCAGCAGTAACCTGCAAAGTGCCACACGTCTTCGTTCGCCGCCTGAAAGTATATTTACAGGAGTATCCCCTTCAGGGCATCTCAAAGCATCCATTGCCATCTCGAGACGGTGCTCAATATTCCAGGCATCGTAATAATCAATTTTTTCCTGCAGTTCTGCCTGCCGGTCCATCAGATGCTGCATGCGGTCAGGATTTTCATATACTTCAGGATCTGAAAAACTATTTGTTATTTGTTCATATTCCTTCAGAATATCCATAGTTTCTTTTACTCCTTCTTCAACTATTTCCCGAACAGTCCTTGTTTCGTCCATCAGAGGCTCCTGCGGAAGAAAACCAACGGTATATCCTGGACTGAAAACTACCTCACCCTGATAATCTTTTTCTTCGCCTGCAATGATTCTTAAAAGAGTTGATTTCCCTGAACCGTTAAGTCCTATTATTCCTATTTTTGCGCCCAGAAAGAAAGAAAGAGAGATATCTTTTAGAACCTGTCTGTGAGGAGGGTAAATCTTGCTTACCCTGTACATTGAAAATATAATCTTGTTTTCTTCGCTCATGTGAAAGAGTTTTACAGAAACAAAAATAAACAAAAGGGAATAATTGTAAGGAGAGTATTTAGACAGTGAAATATGGCAAGCAATAATTTAAGAGGTTTTCACTGATTTAGTCCTTGATTACCAGTCTTATCTGTGTCACTCCTGTCTTACTGAAATGGAGTCAAATGACCGATAGAAAAATGCTTTTGCAAAAAGGGATGTATGATATGTTGATAGTCACAATTTCAGTTATAAAGTCAAGCGGGCCAATCTGATTAATCAAATGGATGTTGTTTGCTTTCGAAGAGTTTAACAGTTTCGCTCTGCATAAGTACCCAGATTGAATAAACGCCTACGAAGGTTCCTACTGGTATATTGAGCAGCCCAATAACTGATACGACCAGAACAAGGATTCTTGCCCAGTTTTTGTATGTTAATATCCCTATTCCACCTGCTATTCCCAATAACGATACCAATCCAATAAAAAGAGGAATCACAGTACCGATAAAGTTGAGCACAGTAACAGCCACCTTCTCATCACCAACAAATCCCCTTGCAAAATGCATCACAAAAAAGATCAGCAGTGCTACCAGCAACCCGAGGGAACTGAGCACTATCCGTAGTATACCTACTACAGTAACGTGTTTTTTCATTTTTAAATCTTCCATGGCTCCCATGTTTTATATTCTCATTCTAATGACTCTTATCAAGTTAATTTGCTGCATGAATATAC
>JBASIK010000029.1:0-1505 GCA_049654745.1 Bacteroidales bacterium | reverse complement strand
GCGTCAATTTTAAATTGCCTTGAATAGCTCTTTCTTTCTGTTGTCATATCTCACCTCAAATTGTTTATTTTATATATCATGCTTTTCGAGGTGTCCACTAATACTATACCACTTCAGTCTATTCCTTGCTGCCTTATACATGATACCATCCCTAAGGTTTCTCTGGATAAGGATATCCCTATTTCTGGCAGATGCATATCCCTTATCTGCAAAGACATAGGAGCCTTCAGGAAGGAAAGATGAAGTGGTATAGTATTAGTGGACACCTCGAAAAGCATGATATATAAAATAAACAATTTGAGGTGAGCTATGACAACAGAAAGAAAGAGCTATTCAAGGCAATTTAAAATTGACGCAGTGAAACTTGTGACGGAACAAGGTTGTAGAATCACAGAAGCCGCCCGCAATCTTGAGATTAACCCAAATTTATTGACGAAATGGAAAAGTCAGTTTGCAGGAGAGAGAGACCGGGCCTTTCCCGGCAAAGGACATATGGCACCGGAGAATGAGGAACTAAACCGATTGCGAAACGAGAACAAACGGCTTCGCATGGAGCATGAAATCTTAAAAAAAGCCGCGGCCTTCTTTGCCAAAGAGTCGATGTAAAATATGACTTTATCCGGCAGCAACGGAAGGCCTACCCCATAACTGTTTTGTGCAGGGTTATGGAAGTCAGCCGGAGCGGATACTATCAATATTTGGAAACAGATCATACGATGAAGATAGATAAAGATTTTAAGTTATTATCAGAAGTTCGACAAATCTACGGAGAAACCAGAGGCGCTTATGGTTCCCGCAGAATATCCAAGAGGCTCCGCTCTCAGGGACATAATGTGGGTCGGTGTAAAGCACGTAGTCTGATGAAAAAAGCCGGTATATACGTAAAACACCGCAGGAAGTTCAAGATAACAACGGACAGCAGGCATAACCTGCCAGTAGCGTCCAACCTTCTGAATCGCAATTTTCAGGCAGCTCAACCTGATGCCGTGTGGTGCAGTGACATAACATATCTTTGGACCATGGAAGGGTGGCTGTATCTGGCGGTGGTTATTGACATGTTTTCGAGAAAAGTTGTCGGCTGGGCAATGAGCAGCAAAATGGAAACATCGCTCGTTACCGAAGCCCTTTCGATGGCTTATTGGCGACGGAAGCCAGGACAGGGATTGATCCATCACTCTGATCGAGGCAGTCAATATGCTGGTTGTGATTATCAAAATCTACTGGGTGCCTATGGAATGATCTGTAGCATGAGTCGAAAAGGCAATTGTTGGGATAATGCTGTTGTAGAGAGCTTTTTTCACAGTTTAAAAACAGAGTGGACTACCAATATGCTTTATCGTAACAGGAACGATGCGAGAAGTGATGTGATTCGTTACATTGAAATGTTTTACAACAGCCATCGTCTTCATTCGTATTTGGAATATAAAAATCCGAATGATTTTGAAAAGAATTTTATGTTGACAAAAGCAGCTTAACTTGGTGTCCGTTTTTACTTGACCAGATCA
>JBASIK010000028.1:0-2001 GCA_049654745.1 Bacteroidales bacterium | reverse complement strand
TAGTAAGGGCAGCAGATTCGATAGCGGCAAATCTGAGTGAAGGATTTGGCAGGTATCATTACAGGGAGAATATTAATTTTGGATACTATTCAAGAGGTTCCTTATATGAGACAAAGACCTGGCTTATAAAAGCACATAATCGTCAACTTCTTAAAGCAGAAGATTTTGATACTTTCCAGAAGATGATAGACGACATTGGCATAAAGTTAAACAACTATATAAAATCAATCGGTAAAACCCCTACCACTGAATGACGGCGCGAAGCGCCGAATGACGCGCCGAGCCCCGCGAGGTGCAAATGACCACCGAATGACAGCCACAGGCTGAATGACGCACCGAACGCAGTGAGGTGCAAATGACGCGAAGCAAATGAAAATGGAAATCAATTGCAATTATATTTTACAAACATTATATTTGTAAAACATAATTATAGAAGTGTTTGTAGACAGAAAAACGGAGATTGAGCGACTGAAGCTTGCACTCAGCAGTAAAAAGAGCCAGTTAATAGTCATTTATGGCCGGAGGCGGTGTGGTAAATCTGCCCTGCTGAGAAAGATAATGGACGACAGTTTTGTTTACTATTCGGCTGATATGAGTGAAGCGCCGCTGCAGATAAAAGCATTGTCAGAAAGAATGGAAAAAGTCGTACCGGGGTTTGCCGGTCCGGTTTATAGCAGGTGGGACGTATTGTTACGCAGTTTCAATAATGCACTTAAGGAACGAGTTACGCTCTGCATTGACGAATTTCCATATCTTGTAAAGAACTCACCCGAACTGCCCTCGGTGCTTCAGAATCTGGTTGACGAAAGGGGTCATGATAATTTTAATATTATTCTGTGCGGCTCTTCGCAGGCCATGATGAAGGGCATGGTACTTGACAGTCATGCTCCTCTTTACGGAAGGGCAAATGAGATTCTGAGGGTTGATCCAATGAAGGTTGGTAATCTGAAAGAGTTTCTTGGTGTGAATGCTGTGGATGCGGTTACTGAATACAGTATCTGGGGTGGCGTTCCGCGTTACTGGGAAATACGTAAAGAGTCGAAGTCACTTGAGGAGGCACTCCTAAGGCATGTGGTAAATCCTTACGGACTGCTGGCTGATGAACCTGAGCGGCTCTTTGCCGATGAGTTGCGTACCTCTATACAGGCTTACACACTTCTGGCACTTATTGCGGCAGGATGCCACCGGCTTACCGAAATGGCTTCAAGGGTTGGAAAACCTGCAACACACCTGTCGGGAATTCTCTCTTTCCTGACCGGATTAAAATACATAAGACGGGAACTGCCATGGGGGGAATCAGTAAGGTCAACAAAAAAGACATTATATAAGATAGATGATCCTTTCCTCAGGTTCTGGTTTACATTTATCGTTCCGGAAAGGAGCAGGATTGAAGCCGGCCTAACAGGTCAGGTGATGAAAAGGATAAACAGGGAGCTACAGGGATATGTTTCGGCCGAATGGGAAAATCTGTGCAGAAGGGCTGTTCCTTTCCTTGGTTTGCCGGGCGAATTTGAACCGGGCGCCAGATGGTGGGGCAGGGCAATTGACGGAACCATTACGGAGATTGACGTTGTGGCACGCTCCTCCGAAGGTAAATCGTTGCTTATTGGAGAATGCAAATGGTCGGATGAACAGGATGCTCAAGAAACGGCAGAAGAGCTTCAGGCAAAGATAAAAGCGTTACCTTTTGTCTCGAACCATGAAGTCATACCAGCTCTCTTTCTTAAGAAGAAACCTAAAAACAACCCGAGAGGCTTCCTTATTTTTACACCTGGTGATGTTGTGGACGTGATGGTTTGATTTTTATTCAATAGTTATTCAGTAGTCATTCAGTAGTCATTCGGTGGTCATTTGTTCGCATGGCGGCGAACGTCATTCAGTAGTCATTCAATAGTCATTCGGTTGTCATTAAGGTGCTAAAAGGATAGAAATGAAAATGAAGCTTGAAGAATTAAGAGTATATCAGCAGTCGATGGATCTGGCTGAGAAAATATGGAATCT
>JBASIK010000027.1:0-3700 GCA_049654745.1 Bacteroidales bacterium | reverse complement strand
TGTTCGAAAAAGTAAATCCATGCCATCCAGATAAAATTGCGGATCGAATTGCAGGTGCTATTGTTGACTTAGCATACAAGCAAGCAGAAAATCCAAGAATCGCAGTTGAAGTTTTGATTGGTCATGGTAAATGTCACGTTATTGCTGAAACATCTACGCAACTTGACGTGAATGAAGTTAATGCAATCATTGAGAGAATTGCAGGTAAAGTTGAAGTTGACTATTTAGAAGTGCCTCAAGATACACTTCTAGCTAAAAACCAAAAAGGTAAAATAAGGTGTGGCGATAACGGTATCTTTAAAGGGGTGCCACTTACGACTGAGCAAAAAAAGTTATCAAGCATTGCCAGAGAGTTGTTTGATAAGTATGGCAGTGATGGGAAATACATCCTTGATGGAAAAAGACTGATTATTTGTCAAAGTAATGCAAATTCTGAAGAGTTGAGAAGAATCTATCCTGATGCAGATATTAATCCTATTGGGGATTGGACTGGTGGTACTGATGTTGACTCGGGTGCTACGAATAGAAAGCTTGGCTCTGATATGGCTGATTCTGTTACTGGTGGTGGGCTTCATGGTAAGGACCTCTCTAAAGCAGACGTGTCTGTTAATATTTATGCTTTCTTAAAAGCACAAGAAACAGGATCAACGATTGAACTCTCATGTGCAATAGGCGATGAGGTTATTGATGGGAGACCTTATTCAGAGATTGTTGAGATTGCTCGTGAGTATATTAATGATTTAGGTGGTTTTGAGAAGTTTGCAGAATGGGGATTAGTATAATGGCGAAGACATCAGTAAAGGAATTCAAACTTGTCGATGCTGATTTACTAGTTCCTTATGCAAATAATGCTAGAACTCACTCTAAAGAACAAATTAAAAAACTGCAATCTTCTCTTAGAGAGTTTGGTTTTATTAACCCTTTAATCATCGATAGACAATACAATCTATTAGCAGGACATGGAAGACTTGAAGCTGCAAAAGCTGAAGGTTATAAAGAGGTGCCATGTGTATTTGTTGAGGACTTATCAGAAGCTCAGAAGAAAGCATACATTATAGCTGATAACAGAATGGCTCTTGATGCTGGTTGGGATGAGGAATTGTTAGCAGTTGAACTTGAAGGTTTATCTGATTTAGGCTTCGATTTATCTCTTACTGGTTTTGATGAGAAAGAATTAGCTAACCTATTCAAAAGTAATGAAGCAGAAATAGAAGATGACGATTATGATTTAACAAAAGCTCTAGAAAAAGCAGCATTCGTTGAATATGGAGATCGGTGGATTGTTGGTCGCCATGTGTTAGTTTGCGGTGATGCTACAAATCCTGATGATGTCAACAAACTCATGGATGGTAAAAGAGCAAATTTGATTCTGACCGATCCGCCTTACGGAGTTTCATTCACTAGTTCAAGCGGACTCAAAATTAAAAACGACTCACTCAAGAATGAGGAGTTCTATCAGTTCCTATTGAAAGCATTTAAAAACATGGTTGCTCACTGTGAACCAGGAGCTTCTGCTTACTGTTTCCATGCGGATACTGAAGGATTGAACTTTAGGACTGCTTTTCGTGATGCAGGGTTTCACTTAGCGGGTTGTTGCATTTGGGTTAAAGACTCACTTGTTTTAGGTAGATCCGATTATCAGTGGCAGCATGAACCAATACTTTATGGTTTCTTAAAGAACGGTAAACACAACTGGTATTCCGATAGAAAACAAACAACCATCTGGAACTTCAAAAAGCCAAAGAGAAACGAAAATCATCCAACAAGTAAGCCACTAGATTTGCTTTCATATCCTTTAAGGAACAGCTCACAAGAAAACTCAATTATTTTAGATACCTTTGGCGGTTCTGGATCAACTCTGATGGCTTGTGAGTTAACAAATCGAATCTGTTACACAATGGAGATAGATGAAAAGTATGCATCGGTTATTTTAAGACGTTATGTTGATAACACTGGTGATGCAGACAATGTTTACTGCATCAGAAACGGACAAAAAGTAGCATACACTGAAGTTGTTAAGCAAGTTGAAGGCAGATCAGAAAATTCTAGTACACAAATTAAAATTATTGGTAAAGATGAAAAGCCGATATAAAATATTAGTGTAAAAAAGGTGGTTTATTTTTCACCTTTTTTATTTTGTGTATTTTTTATATAATTTTAGCATAAAAACAAAAAAAACGGTAAAAAACATAGAAAATACGATAAAATATCGTCAAAATACTTGACACCCGTAAAAACGTATGATATAATGTTGGTGCATATCGATAACGGGAGGATATTTATGAAAACAAAATTCTACAAAAAGACTAAACTTATTTCTGTTTATGATGAGAACGATAATCTAATTGCCGTATGCGACAACGCAAGAGAATTTGCAAAAGTATTCGGAAGGACTCAGCGAGACGCTGATTCCATATTAAGCAGGATTGCAAAATGCGAACGTTCGTATTTTCTACACAACGATGAAAAACTATTTATTCACTTCATAGACTTAGAACCGAATGAGGTTCGAGAATTTTCAATGATATTTTAGGAGGAAAAAATTATGAAGAAGTTTAAAAACATTGAAAATTATACTGAGGCAACTCAGTATATTCAAAACATTTTTGATGTTCCAGTGTCTCAAATGGAACTAGAAGAACAAAAGGAAGAACAAATAATCGCGTCAATTATTCAGCTACTCGACAACGCTAAAAATAGCGCTGTTCGGGCGGCTATTCATCACCACGCACTGGGTGATGGATTATATTTGGACATACAAGAGGAAAAGGAAACTGGTGAGGGCGTGTATTACGAAAACATGTTCTGCGACTACTTTAGTCAAACGCGTCAGTATGCACAACTGAAGCGTTTTAATGGGTCAAACAAAACCCTTAGATATTTAATCGGGGTAGAAACCTACGCAGTAGAAAGTGAAACGCAAAGAGAATATTTCTCCCGAACCAATTATTTAAAAAAATATCTTCAATAAACCCGCTTAACTTGTGGTTTGCTATAAAAAGCAAGCCACATTTTTATTTGAAAAGGAGGTGAGAACATGGAAAAAAAATCAGTAATTAATCTAAATAAAATTAGAGGATTAAGAGCAGAACACAACGAAACGCAAAAAGATATAGCAGATATACTCGGCATTCACATCTCGAGCTATCAAAGCAAAGAATGGGGTATAAGCGAATTTAAACCATCAGAATTAAAAACTTTAGCCGATCGTTGGGGGGTGGACATTAGCGATTTGTTCTGTTAATTTTTTTTACTTTGTTTGTCGTGAATTAATCGACATCATTTGAAAAAACAGCTTGATAATGCGAGTTTTCATCGACAATAATAAATTAATCAAACACAAAATAAAAATGCGAAAAATCGCAAATTTTAAGCCTTAAATCCGATTTTAAGTTAAGTCGGACAATCTCTAAAGAAAAATTGAATCCAATGCAACGAAGGAGGAATCATGCACATTACTGGAACATCGTATTTGATGGACTTATGGGCTGACTTACAGATGCAAAAAGGCATTGTTAAGAAGCCCTTAAGCGAAGAAGCAAAAAAAGAGCTCATCGATATTTACGATGAGTATAAACGACTTGGTGGCACTAAAACCGATCACCAAGTAGAAGAATGGAAGAAAGGAATTGAAAGATTATAGAAGGGGATAATGACAAATGAGAATTGAATTAAAACAAATTGTGATGCATAACTTCAA
>JBASIK010000026.1:0-4993 GCA_049654745.1 Bacteroidales bacterium | reverse complement strand
TCCTGGTGCAACAGCTCCTGATGGCGTCTTCTCTATCTGCTTTGTTTCCACAATATTCACCAGCAAGTTATTGCTGTCGACCCGGCATATGCCACGGTTGACATGCCCATGGTCCGATAATGTGTTTCCGAGCTTGTAACCTACAATACAATAGCTATTTGGATCTTTGTCGGTTGTAAGAAAATCGTATAATATTTTCAATGAGCCTCTTCCATAAAAATCATCGGAATTAATTACTCCGAATGGTTCCTTAATTTTTGATTCTGTAACCAGGATGGCATGACTTGTGCCCCAGGGCTTTTTTCTCTCGGGCGGAACTTTAAAGCCTTCAGGTACTGCCTCAAGGTCCTGAAAGACATAATCAACTTCTATTTTGCCTTTCAGTTTTTTAATAAACCTTTCATTTACCTGTTCTTCAATATCTCGACGGATAACAAAAACAATTTTTCCGAAGCCGGTTTTTATCGCATCATAGATAGAATAATCAATAATTGTTTCACCTGATGGTCCAACAATATCAAGCTGTTTGTCACCTCCGTATCGGCTTCCCATTCCTGCTGCAAGAACTAATAATGTGGGTTTCATAAGAATTTTATTTATTTGAATTAATGTACATTATGTTTATTTTGTTAACCAACCTCCCTCTTAGCCTTCCTTGTTACCTATTATACCCCCATCCTAACCTTCCTTGTAACCTATCAGACCGCCATCCTAAACCTTCCTTGTTACATATCAGACCCCCATCCTAACCTTCCCCCAAGGGGGAAGGAATTTTTTCTGTTAAGATGACCTTCACTCTGACCTTTGTTTTGCCAAACAAAACTTTTCCTTACCTTCCTTGTTCCTATCAGACCGCCATCCTAAACCTTCCTTGTTACATATCAGACCCCCATCCTAACCTTCCTTGTTACCGATCAGACCCCCATCCTGACCTTCCCCCAGGGGGGAAGGAATTTGTGCTTTTAAATAATGTAAGGATAGTTTTGTGGCACAATAATAATGAAAATTACTGTACTTTTACAACTCATTCATTCATAATGTATGGATTTTAAGCTTGAAATTTGTGTTGATTCTGTTGAATCGGCGGTTATTGCACAGGAAGCAGGTGCTAACCGTTTAGAGCTTTGCTGCGCGTTGACAGAAGGGGGGTTAACACCGGGTTATGGGCTAATAAGATCTGTGATTGACAATTCTCCCATACCGGTTCATGTCATTATAAGGCCATGGGGTGGAGATTTTCTCTTTACCAACTTAAACGATATTATAAATTATTATAGATACATGATCTAAAAGGCTTCTCAAATCGGGTCAGAAACCCAAAACATATGAAGGATTTGGTTTGATAAAATAACTTGTGGAAAGGGCGACAGGAAAAATAATTTTAATGCCTGGGGCGGTATAAACGAAAGCAATATTGAAGAAATAGCGAAAATTACCGGAGCAAAGGAATTTCATCTGAGTGCCAGAATATTAACAGAAAGCGGAATGAAATTCAGAAATGAAGAAATTTTAAAGACTATAAGCGGAGGCGGATATAGCCGTAAAATTGCCAGTCGCGATATGATTTTGACCGTAGCCGGATTACTTAAAAAAATCTGAACTCATTTTTAAATCTAATTCAACCTTTTATCTTTGTCACTGGGATTTTTTAATATATTGTATTTCATTTTATTACCAATTACCTATAAATCAAAATGTTATAAATTTTAAATTCAAAGAATATGAGAATGAATAAGTTCCTGTTTATTTTTTTGTTAACAACATTTTTAATTTTTGAAAATACAGGCGTTTCAAGCGGTTGTACAAATTTCATAATAAGCAAAGGTGCTACCAGAGATGGTTCGGTGATGATAACCTATTCAGCCGATTCGCATGTATTGTATGGTGAGTTGTATTTCTGGCCTGCTCGTAACTGGCCTGCCGGGTCGATGGTGGACATTTATGAATGGGATACTGGAAAATTTATGGGGAGAATACCTCAGGTTGCACACACATATTCGGTCGTTGGCAATATGAATCAGCATCAACTGGTTATCGGAGAAACCACATTTGGAGGTCGTCCTGAGCTGGTTGATACTACAGGAATCATTGACTACGGAAGCCTGATTTACCTCACGCTTCAAAGGGCGAAAAATGCGAGGGAAGCCATTTATACTTTTGCTACACTACTTGACCAATATGGATATGCAAGTTCGGGTGAGTCGTTTTCCATTGGTGATGCGAATGAAGCCTGGATAATGGAGCTTATTGGCAGAGGTCCGGGAAAGAAGGGTGCAGTATGGGTTGCAAGGCGCATTCCTGACGGGTATATTTCGGGTCATGCAAATCATCCGAGAATAACAACTTTTCCGCTGGCTGATGGAAAGAAATCTATAACATCCAAGGAAATGAAAAAGATATTTAATCAGGAAGTAGAAACTGTATATGCATATGATGTTATTGATGTAGCACGCAGCTACGGATGGTACAAAGGCGCTGACAAGGATTTCTCATTCAGTGATGTATATGCTCCGATCGACTTCAGCGGAGCAAGGTTCTGTGAAGCACGTGTTTGGTCGGGTTTTAACAAGGTTAACAGCGAAATGGGCAAATACCTTGATTATGCTATGGGTAAGAATCTGAAAAACCGGATGCCTCTGTGGATTAAACCCGACAGAAAGCTTGAGCTGAAGGATGTAATAAGTATGATGAGGGACTACTATCAGGGTACACCAATGGACATGAGCAAGGACGTGGGGGCTGGTCCTTATGGATGTACAGTCAGATGGCGTCCATTGGAGTGGCAGGTTGACGGCGTTACCTATTTCAATGAAAGGGCCATATCGACGCAACAAACAGGTTTTTCGTTTGTAGCTCAGTGCCGCTCATGGCTGCCTGACCCTATCGGGGGCATTCTCTGGTTTGGTGTGGATGATACATATTTTACTGTTTATACTCCCATGTATTGCGGCATTACAAAGGTTCCTGAAGGATATGCTGTTGGTAACGGCGACATGATGACTTTCAGCGAAAATGCAGCATTCTGGGTATTTAACCAGGTAAGCAATTTCATGTACACGCGTACGAGTCAGATGATTGATGATTTCCAGGCAAAGCAAAAAGAACTGGAAGAAAAATTCATGAATGAAACACAGAAAATTGATATAGAAGCAGCAGACCTTTATAAGACTGATCCTGTTGCCGCAGTAAATCTGTTGACTGAATATTCAGTATTTTCCGGAAATTATACAGTCAGGGAGTGGAAAGAACTGTACAAGTTTCTGTTTACCAAATACATGGATGGAAACATAAAGGTAAAACAACCGGTACCTCAAGGCTATTCCAGAGTCAATCCAAAGGTTAGTCAGCCCGGTTATCCTGAAGAATGGCTTAGAATAATTGTAAAAAGCACCGGCGACAGGTACAGGGTAATAGAGTGAAAGAATAGAGGAAACCGGAATACGGAAATCGGTATTCAGTATTCAGTATTCGGTATTCGGTATTCAGTAATCGGTAATCATTAAATGAGTGCCGGTTACTTTGTAATTGCTGTTTTAATCTTTTCCAGTTCTTCTTTAAGGAGTTGAATCTGATAATCCTGCTGTTTCAGTTTCAGCTCCTGTTTTTCAATTATTTTCTGTTGTTCCTGTACGGCGTTAATTAAAGGTATCACAAATTCCGGATAGGAAAGATTCAAAGTATTCATTTCATCATCGTCAACAACCAGTCCGCTGAAATCAAGGTTAAGGTCTTTAAGTACCTGCCTGACATCCTGAGCTATGAGGCCATCCCTCCGGCGTTTGTTTACATCGTCTTTATAGCTGAATGAAGCTGTTTTAAGCTTCATGATAAAATCAAGTCCAAGGTCGTTCTTATAAACGATGTTATCTTTCAGCCTGCTGTCGGAATAGTTAGTCCATGAGCCATAGCCTCCCACAGTTGTTGCAGATGCATTACCGATTACTACCTTATTACTGGCATTAACAGTAGCTCCATAACCAATTGCAGTGGCATTTGTAAGATTGTTTAAAGTAACATTTGCATTTCCACCCACGATTGTATTGTTATTACCCACGGTATTTGTTTGTCCTGCACCTAAACCAATAAATACGTTATAATTTCCGTCGGTAGTATTTAAACCACTGTTCATACCCATAAAGACATTATAACTACCGGTTAATGCCTTAAAGCCTGAACCGTCGCCCATAAATACATTGCCTGATGCAGTTGTCGCATAAACACCCGTTAGCATACCAACATACGTGTTAGAACTTCCTGTTGTATTGGCTTTACCACTGCTTTTTCCTATAAAAATATTTCTGAATCCCGTGGTGTTTTCTTTACCTGCCTCGTATCCTATAAAAACGCCATTTGCTCCGGTGGTATTATTAAGCCCTGCATAAGTCCCTAAAAATACGTTATAATAGCCCCTGGTATTAAATTTACCAGCATTATCCCCGATAAAAATATTTGAATTACCTCTCCATGGGTTTGACACGGGATCATCAGTTCCAATATTGCTGTATCCTGCGCTATCACCAATAAAAACATTTCTTATTCCGTTAATATTTGAATATCCCGCAAGGTGCCCCATAAAGACATTCGAATAACCAGTTGTATTTAGTCTTCCGCTGCTGTTCCCAAGAAAGATATTGTCTTCACCTGTAGTGTTGCTGTAACCTGTCTGATTACCGATAAAAAGGTTATTTATTGCTGTTGTATTACTATATCCTGCCATATAACCTATAAAAGAGTTATACTGGCCGGTTGTGTTGGAGCGTCCTGCCTGATAGCCCATAAATGAATTATAACTTGCAGTATTATTGTAACCCGACTGATAACCGATGAATACATTTTTAACACCTGTTGAGTTATTTCTTCCGCTTTCCGTGCCTGTAAAAACGTTGTTATCCCCTGAAGTATTTGAGAAACCGGCCATGTATCCAAAAAATGAATTAAGACTTCCGGATGTATTATTGAAGCCTGCATTATATCCAATAAATGAGTTGTAATT
>JBASIK010000025.1:0-3692 GCA_049654745.1 Bacteroidales bacterium | reverse complement strand
TTCATACACAGGACTCTCAGGAAGGTTGTAGGAAAGCACTTTTGCCCCATATCCTTCGGGCACTTCCAATCTCTCGGGTGGCTGTCCTTCATTCTCAAGCCCAGGCCCGATAAGAATAAGACCTGGGGTAAAATCCTGGTTTCCCTGTTCAACAGGAACAGTAAGACCGAGTGTAATTCTCTCTCCCTTTTCCATATTAAAACTGTAATACCTGATGTCTCCGAATGCAAGCTGCCCGTAAAACACCCTTGATTTCGCAGGATCTTCAATCGGGATTGCGGTCCCAAGACTTTTACCCTCCCCTCCGAAAACTGGCACATGAGCAAGTGTAGGAGTTAGTATAAAGCATGTGACAGCCAGAAAAAGCAGAAAGAAGCCAGAATGCTGTAATACCCGTGGTCTCATGGACTATGTTTTCTCAGGTAGTATGTAAATATGTATAAGAACAAAGAATCAGACGCAGAACATGATATCTAATTTTTGTGTTAAGTAAAAACTCTCCTCCCTCCGAAAACCCTTTCTTAAATGCGCTCTGAGTTCATCTTATGAGGATCTGGGATGTACCCCCTGAGAGATTATGCAGAAATCACCTGCTTGGGGAACACCGTGAGCTCCATGCTTTATGGTCAATAATTATCAATAACAAGAAGGGTTATGCACATCATCCTGAAACCATGCGCTGGCGGGGAAAACTCAAAGCTCTGTACCTGAGGCATGAAGCCCTGGTTGAGGAAATGACAAAACGCGGTTATAAGCACCACACTCCTCTCGACCCTGCCTTTGCGACAGGAGAAGCAGTTCAGGACGAGCTTGTGGATTCTTATAAAGAACAGATCCGGCTCCTAAAGGAAAGAGGGTGTGATTGCAGGGTTTGAATTCTGTTATCTTGAATTTCACGGCTTGGTAAAAACGGATAAATCCGACAATCGTGAACTCAATAAAAATATTTCCTATTTTATAACCTGCCCGGCATGTAGAAAAGAAATTCCTGGAGTTGAATACATTAAAGTGAACGGGAGAATGATATGCGAGGACTGTTATCTGGAAGAGCAACAGAGAATCAAGTTTGCAGATCCTGTGGCTGTGTGCTCTAAAAAACTCTTTAGAAAAATGCATGGCTTAGAGGGTATAGAAGGCCTGACCGAACTGCAAAAAGCCATTTATGAGTTTATTATTTCTAGTGGAGGGGCAAAAAAAGAAGAAGTTGCAAAAAAATTCGGAATATCTCTGCTGGAAACCGAGAACCAGTTTGCTCTCCTCAGACATTGCGAGCTGGTAAAAGGTCAGAAGAGGGCAGATTATATATACCTTGTGCCCCTTGATGCCTTAATAAGCTCTGAGACTACTTTGTTTTTGTTCCGAACCTGTTCACTTAATCTTCAGAAAGAAGATTCTTATATTTCTCAGGTTTCAAAATTAATGTAGATAACTTAATTTTCCGACAGACTAATTTTCGGCAAGCTAAATAGGTCTGAAGAGATATATTTTGATGGGCCCTTTCATTTTATTTCTCTGGAAACGGTTTGTGAAAGGGCCTGAACATGAAGGAATTTTATTTGAAGAGCAGTATGTTTACCGCATTTTACCTGGGGCAGATTGCTTTGAGGCCTGAGGCAACATCAGCCAGGAGTTCGACCGGGATTCCCATAATCATTTCTTCATCTGCGATTTTGGTATAGTTTCTGCTTCCACTGCAACCGACTGTGACTCCTATTTTGCCTTCTTTGTATACTTTTACAACCCCGTCCGAGCACAGGCTTTGTTTCCCTGCAAAGCTGGATTCAATTCTGCCACCTGTTTTATACATCATAGCCTGCGTAAGCAGCATAACCTGTCTGGGGGTGCAGATAACCACAACTACATCCGGAGTAAATGAAGTGTTTTCCAGGGGGGAATACAGGATAGCTTCTGTTGAGTTTGCGGGGAGTTTGGAAACCATCTCAAGGGTACGCCTTGCCGCACCCTGTGTGCTGAATTGCTTAAGCCCTCTAAAATAGAATTCTCCACTTGCGACTTTGGGGGGCATTTCCCCAAGACCCATTGCGCCGGCTCCGCCTTTACACATCTGGTCTTCGACCAGGGTATAGAATTCCGCGCCGGTCCTTCTTACCCTGTCAACCAGCTGGCAGTGTCTCATAGCTTCATCTACTCTGGTAATCCCTTCCGGGATTTCTCCTCCTTTAGGAATCAGTTTTACTGCAACCGGGGAAGTTGTGAGTTTCAGGCACTCTACCATCTCCTGTCCATATTTGTTTACCTCTCCTACATCCATATTCTCAACTCGGGTTTTGAAACTTTCATTTTAGTGATGAGAGCAACTGCAAGTTTCATTCATAGATAACTCTTGCAGCAACCCGTTGTTGTAATCCTGAACTGCATCAGATACCTTGCCCGCAGCTCCTGCAAATACTTTTATCTTCTTTTCCTTCAGTGACATTAGAGGTCTTCCGCCAATGCCCGAGACAAGTACGGTATCGACATTGTGTGATTTCAGGATTATTGAGGGGGCGGCGCAGTTATGCGCTCCATCAGGAGAGCTATTAATTATAGTATCAATACCTGTAATTGTGCCGTTCTCGACATTTACAATAGTAAAGTATTCACATGAGCCATAATGGGCACACACATCCGATTCCAATCCCCTGTCACTTATCGATGGTACAGCAATTTTTGTCATTCTGTCACACTCTGGTTTAGCGTCTACTGCCCCTTTTCCCTTGCTTTTTGGGCAGCAGTAATTGTTCTAAATTAACCTCTTCCTTCTGCCTTCGCAGCCAATTGGTAAATAGTATCGACATCGCACATCGGACATATATGTGGTTTTTGAAGGCACGATATCCTGCGTTTAACTCTATTTACCACTAATTCCCACATATGCGATATATTATAAATAACTTACCAATTTCATTGGTCATTTTTGGAACTTTTTATGTCACTCTGTTTAAGTCCCTGACAGCTGCTTTGATTTAAGATATGGGATACTAGATTGCTTTTGTCAAACCCGAAAAAAGTTTAAAACCCTTAATTTGCCCATAAATGCTTCATGTTTAGAATCATTAAATAACAGGCTTTTATATGCGCTAAATAGTTAATTTACCTGGTATTGGTGTTTGGTATGGACAGCTCAGGACCTTATTTTAACCCAGAAATCGAAACTCTGGACAGGGGGGAACTTGATGCTCTCATCGAGGAGCGGGTGCGGTACACGGTAAAATATGCGGCAGAAAATTCCCCTTTTTACAGAAGATGGTTTGAGAAACAGAATATAGATCCGGCTGAAATCAAAACTCATGAAGATCTTCTGGATCTACCTATAATCTCTGGCAAAACTATCCGTGAGAACCAGCCCCCTGAAGTGAAGGAATTTATGTTCAAGAGCGTGCCCTGGGAAGATGTTTTTACAGTTCATGAAACCAGCGGAACTAGCGGAACTCCTAAAAGCTTTTTCCTTACATGGGAGGACTGGGAACGATACTCGGAAAAATACGCCCGGATTTTCAGATCACAGGGTTTCGGGCCTGGAGACAGGGTTGTTGTCTGTGCTTCTTACGGAATGAACGTAGGCGCAAACACCATGACCCTTGCAGCCAGGCAGCTTGGCATGAGCATTATTCCTGAAGGTAAATGCACATTTCCCCTTCGTGTTATCGAGGCTTACAGACCTACAGGCATAGTAGGCAGTGTCTTCAAAC
>JBASIK010000024.1:0-2483 GCA_049654745.1 Bacteroidales bacterium | reverse complement strand
GGCAAGCCTGTCCTGTCTTCATGAAAATAAAAAGCCCGCAGCATCGCTGCGGGAGTGAATTGAGTTGCGGAGAGAGGGGGATTCGAACCCCCGGTCCCGGTAACCCGAGACGACAGTTTAGCAAACTGTTGGTTTAAGCCACTCACCCATCTCTCCCTGGTGTATGGACTTATTACATTTATTATTTCAGGCGACAAAGGTAAAAAATCAACCTGTACGAACCAAATATTTTTAACTTCTACCACCCATCTTATTGCACAGGTTACAAACCCCTGAATGCTGAGCTTAACGCCTTCAGCATTTCTACCGGTTCTTATTTAACAAATTGTTTAAGTAATCCTGTCAGATATCTAAAGTTTTCGTGTGTTTCTTCATCGAAATCATCCGCAGTTAATTTTCCTGTTTTTATCTCGCTTAACAGGCGACTCAGGAGGAAATTTCGCGGAAAGCCTTTCTCAGCCATATATACCGAATTTGGAACCGTAATACCTTCACGTGTTTTCAGCACATGATTCTTGAAATCGAGTGTTGATAAAAGATCCT
Source organism: Bacteroidales bacterium (assembly GCA_049654745.1). GTDB lineage: Bacteria > Bacteroidota > Bacteroidia > Bacteroidales > VadinHA17 > LD21. Next base: position 1,940 of record JBASIK010000024.1, on the reverse strand, counting down.
CCGCATTAAGAAATTCCGGTTCCGTGACGATAACCACTCCATTCTCTTTCTCCGAGGTACGGAAGATGCTCTCCTTAAGATATTCTTCCATCTTTTTTTCCTTCTCATTTCCGAAAAGCAATACGGCAAACTTCAGACCCCAGCCTAACATAATATTGCACATTAGAGGAATTGTCGATACATCTGTTGAAGGAATAATATTAATCTTAACCTTGAAATTTGTAATGAGCAACACAGATGAAAGCATGTAAAAAGTGCCTATATCATTCACAATGAGGTTTATTCTGTCGTATGCAAAACCCTCCGATGCCGGTCTGTTGCCCATTATAGTCTGTAGCGGTGTGAGTGTGTCGGGTGATGCCATTGCCAGTTTCTCAGCATCAAGAATCCGTGTTGCGCTCTTCATATTATCCATGTCATCCCTCTGCACAGCCAGTACACGGTGCAGCTTGTTTATGTCAACCAGATGGGGAGAGTGTGTTGTATAGATAATCTGTATTTTGTCTTTTATGTCTTCAAAAACCTTCAGTACATCTTCCTGTGCCCTGGCATGAAGGCTCAAACCAGGTTCATCAATAAGCAGAATCATCGGTTTTGTACTTCTGAGAGCAGCTGCCTTTAACTCCATGTAAAACGAAAGGAACCATCTGACTCCCCTGCTTCGCTGCTTGGGATAGAGCCTCTCTCCGGCATCTTTAACCCAGAACTCCAGATAAGGCTTGCCTGCTTTATCACCATAATTCAAACTGTAATGATCAAGTTCAAACTGAATCTTGATTTTGTTGTTTTTTCCTATTGACTGCTGCCAAAAATCCTGAAAATTAACAGTTAATGTGTTGTTCAGATTTTCAATCTTTTGTTTAAGAATCCTGTTTGAGGGCTGCAGAAAAAACGAATAGTCGAGCTGGGCTAGGGTCAGAAAGTTCCTTGCAGCTTTATAGCCTTCAACCTGTTCATTACCATTGATTATATCCTCAAGGTCAATCCTGTTTGGCAGCAGACTTCCAAAATCTTCAAAAAGTTCTATTACCGGGCAATATTCAAAATATTTCTTCCCCAGCATTTCACTGGTATATTGCGACCTGTACCTCTGAATTGTCTTTTCGACAAGAAGCAAAGCTTCCTCTTCTGTCTTTCCTTCCATAAGATACCCGCAGAAGGCAATATGCTCTTCCAGCTGTGATATAAGCTTTTCCTTATCCTTTCTGGTATTCCTGTAATCTTCCAGCACTTTTGCCCATTCCGGATCTGACGACTTTTCAACAGGCATCAGCAGAAGTGTGAGTTTCTGATGATACTCTTCGAGCTTACCTGAAAGCTCATTCATCTTTACCTCAAGTTCTTCCAGACTTTTTCTGAAAGATAAATATTTTGTTCCGGCTTTCCTTACCTTTTCTTTTTTCAGGAGTTCTGCACGAATACGCTCCTCATCCCTCACCAGTTCGCTGTAATGTTTTTTCACTTCGGAAAGACTTTTTCCTTCATCTTTTAACTGTTCACTATGAAAGATACGCGTGAAAATCGTTGAAGGTGCACCAGTTCTGATCCTTTTTGACAACTCTGTTTTAGCGGATATTATTTCAGTAAGTGTATCTTCAAGATTTCTAATGGTTTCCAGTTCGGCTTTAAGTTTTTCCTGTACCTCCTCCAGATAGAGCTTCCATGCATTTTCAAGCGAATCGAGGTAATCACTTATAGCGCCGCTTACCTTTATTACTGAAGTAAAATCGGGCATCCATGTACGGGTGAGATCAATCGAAGTGAGTCCGGAAAGAAGCTCCTTAAGTTCAGTTCCGGCATTTTCAGTAATCTCGACCAGCCATCCCTTCTTAACAGAAAACCTGCAGGTAATCTCCGGCATTGAAAGGTCACTCCTAAGCACATCTTCAGAAATGATACCAGTATAAAAAGCCCTCAGAGCTTCCAGTACTGATGTCTTC
>JBASIK010000023.1:0-7220 GCA_049654745.1 Bacteroidales bacterium | reverse complement strand
GCACATTTATCCAGCCACCTGATCTTCTTCTTTACCTGAGGGCATCAGTACCCACCCTTGTTAACCAGATCCAGAAAAGAGGAAGGGAATATGAAAGCTCTATCAGCATTAACTACCTTAAAAGGCTTAACGAAAGATATGAGGCATGGATTGAAACATACGACCTTGGAAAACTTCTGATAATAGAAGCTGACCATTACGATTTTCCAAACAACCCCGATCACCTGAGTGAGGTCATTGACAAAATCAACGCTGAATTGCACGGTCTGTTCTGAAAAAATTCTCCTGTTGTTGTTTTTACATATTTTTAATATAATGACTACATCGATTAAATATCCTTATTTTTGTTTAAAACAAATTTCCTCATTAATTCCACTCAAATAAAACAATTTTATGAAAATCAAAAGATTAATTCCGTTCGTATTTGTACTTCTTCTATTATCTACAACCACCCTGGCACAGTACGATTTTTCCTCCTTCCCTCCGCTTGACCCTGAGATAATAACCGGAAAACTTCCGAATGGTCTTACATATTATATTAAACACAACAGTGAGCCACAAAAAAGGGCAAGTTTTTATTTCATTCAGAATGTTGGGGCACTTCTTGAAGAAGATCACCAGAATGGCCTTGCTCATTTTCTTGAACATATGGCTTTTAATGGAACTGAACGTTTTCCGGGAAAAGCAATTATAAGCTCACTCGAAAAACATGGAGTGGCTTTCGGATATAACATAAACGCATATACCGGATATGAAGAAACAATTTATAACCTCAGTGATGTTCCAGTTGATTCTCCAGGCCTTATTGACACCTGTCTGATGATTCTGTACGACTGGTCAGATTTTATTACTCTTTCGGAAAAGGAAATTGAAGCCGAACGAGGCGTTATAATCGAAGAATGGCGTACAAGAAGGGATGCCAATTTCAGAATGATGCAGAAATATCTGCCTGTAATACTTAAAGGTTCAAGATATGAAAAAAGAGATATTATTGGAGATATCAACGTTATAAGAAATTTCAAACCGGAAAACATCAAAGAGTTCTATGACACATGGTATAGACCTGATCTGCAAGCTGTTGCAGTTGTAGGAGATTTCGATGCCCCAAAAATGGAAAAAAATATAAAGGAAATATTTTCACAACTTAAACCATCCATAAATCCTCTGCCAAGACCTGAATTTGAGATCCCCTATCACAACGGAATATTATATGTCCTTGCCACTGATAAAGAAGCTCCAAGAAATGTTGTATCAATCTTCATGAAGCATCCCTCAGTAAAGCCTTCGGAGAAGAATCTTTCATATATGAGGAGAAAGCTGATTATCAGCCTAATAAACAATATGATGTCGACAAGAATAAGCGAATTACTCCAGAAAGGTAATCCTCCGTTTATAACTGGATATGTAAATTTTTCAGAATTGGTAAGGGGCGTAGACGCTCTGGTGATAAGTGCAGCTGCCAACCCTAACAGGGAAGATGTAGCTCTTGAAGCTATTTACACTGAGACGGAGCGTGCACGCAGACATGGATTTGCAAAAGGAGAACTTGAAAGAGCCAAAGCTAACCTGTTAACCAATTACGAAAATTACTACAAACAAAAAGACAAGATTTCAAATGATGACTTCATTAACGATATGCAGGAGCATTATCTCAACAATGAGCCTCTTGTTTCTCCTGATTTTGAGTATGAATTTGCAAAAAGTGTTATCCCATCTGTTTCAGTTGAAGAAGTATCTGAATTTTTTAAAGGCCTGGTAAGGACAGACAACAGCGTGATCGTTGTTCAGGGACAGGAAGATGAAAATATACGGCACCTCACTGAAGAAGAGGCAAAAGCCATAATAAGCAAAGTGGTATCATCTGACATAGAACCATATCAAGATATTGAGACCTCAGAATCACTTATCAGAGGAGAGCTTAATGGCTCAGGTGTGATTAAAAGGGTCTATCTCAAGCAGTTCGACGCAGTAGAATGGACATTTGGCAACGGAGCAAAAGTTGTTTACCGCAAAGCAGATTATGAAAAAGATAATGTTCTACTTACCGCATATAGTCTTGGAGGATCCTCATTATACGAAACAGACTATTTACCATCGGCAACCATGCTCCCTGCCCTGATCGGAATGTACGGACTCGGAGAATTTGATAATGTCACACTGCAGAAAATGCTTGCAGGCAAAAAGGCTACTGCTTCAGTTTCTATTGGACAAATAACCGAAACAATCAATGGCTCCGCCACAACCAAAGACTTTGAAACAATGATGCAACTGCTTTATCTGAGATTCACAAAACCAAGATTCGATCCTGAAGCACATAATGCCATTATGTCGAGATATGCAGCATTCCTTTCAAGTATGGAAAAAGACCCTTCGAAAATAATGCAGGATTCTGTTTCACTCTATCTTACAAACTATAATCCGAGAACGATAATCCTTAACAATCAGATGCTCGAAAAAGTTGAGCTGGAAAAGATTGAAAAAATATACAGGGAAAGGTTCAGCAACGCAGCTGATTTTATCTTTTTCATAGTAGGCAATATCGATGAAAATACAGCCAGAGATATGGCTGAGAAATACATAGGTTCACTACCTTCTTCAAACGCTAAAGAGAATTTTATCGATAGGGGTGTCAGACCTCCTCGTGGATATTTCTATAGAGATGTGAAAATACCTCTTACTGTTCCAAAAGCAACCGTGTTTATAAGCCATTCGGCAGATTTTCCATATAATGCTTACAATAATGTTTGCCTCAAAGTCATTAATAGTATTCTGGATCTTGTTTTTACAGAAAAAATAAGAGAGGAAGCAGGAGGAACTTACGGCGTTTCAGTAAGTCTAAGTTCTCAGCTTCACCCGTATCAAAATGCCCAGGGACTTATAATGTTCGACTGCGACCCAGAACGAGTTGATTCTCTTAAAAAAATTGTATATGACGAAATCGAAAAGCTTACTTCTGAGGGACCATCAAAGGAAAACCTTGATAAAGCCGTCAAAAATATGCTGAAAACCCGTGAAGAGTTCAGGCTTCATAATGATTACTGGAGCAATGTTCTCTACCTTTATTACTATTCAGGTCTTAACGTTAACGACCCTAAAAACTATGAAAAGATTCTTAATAAACTAACAATTAAGGATATAAAAAAAGTGGCCTCCAGCTTCTTTAGTAAAGCAGATGTTGCAGATATAGTTTTCCGACCTGAGAATTGATAAAAAGTTTTATATCATTTTTCCCTCCCACGCTATTCAAAAAATATTAATAATCTTGACAGAATATTAATTCGTAAATATTATTTCTTACCTTTGAAACCTATTTAATCAATAGTTGTATTAACTTTTTTACGTAAATTATATCTCTCCGCTCATTTTTAAAATAACAAAATCCACCCAATAATACAAATTCCTATATTATGTTTTCCAAACTAAATTTCAGATTGATTCTCTTCAGAATCTGGTACTGGTACATCAGTAAAACCGATAAAAATGCCATGGTACTTTTCATGAACTATGGATATCATGATAAAAATCAGCAAATTGCAATTGAAAAAGATGATGAGCTAAATCGCTATTCTATACAGTTATACCATCATCTGGCAAGTGAAGTAGAAATTGAAAACAAGTCAATTGTTGAAATTGGCTGCGGGAGGGGTGGTGGGCTCTCCTATATATCAAAGAAGTTTTCACCTTCTTCAGCTGTTGGAATAGATTTATGCCATAAAGCAATCTCTTTTTGTAAAAGCTTTTATTCAGATAGAAAAATAATGTTTTTCAAAGGTGATGCACAGAAACTATTTCTTAAAAACAATTCCTTTGACATTGTGATTAATGTGGAATCATCGCACCGCTATAATGACATGAAAACATTTCTCCGGGAAGTCTATCGTATCTTAAAGCCAGGAGGTTATTTTTTGTTTACCGATTTCCGACAGTCCAATAAAATAAAGGACATAAAAAAGCAGCTGGAAATAAGCAATTTTGAAATTCTAAAAGAAAGATTCATAAATAATGAAGTTATTGCAGCTCTCGAACTGGATGATCCGCGCAAACGCAATCTAGTAAAATTGCTTGCCCCTAAATTTCTGCAGAAAATAGCACTGAACTTTGCCGCTGTAAAAGGTTCTGATAGTTATAATAAATTTGTTTCAAACAGATTTGTTTACTTCAGTTACGTTTTAAGAAAATGATAACCAAATTCTAACTTTATAAAAATTGTACTTCTCCATTTTTTATTTTTTTCAAGGAACTATTTACTTAGTTGTTTATAAATTCTTTATAAACTATGGATAACAAGATAAAATCCTTGATTCTTAAAATCCAGCGCAACGAAATAACAGAACATATTATTTATCTGAAACTTGCAGATCTTTCAGGTAACCAGAAAAATGCAGAAATACTTCGCCGGATAGGCAACCAGGAACTTGCTCACTACAGCTATTGGAAGGCAAAAACAAATACCGAAATAAAACCCGATAAATTCAGGGTATTTCGCACCGTTATGATGGCAAAAATACTCGGTCTTTCTTTTGTCCTTAAACTTATGGAAAAACGGGAAGGAACAGGTTCAAGTACTTATCAGAAGATAGCTGAGGTATATCCTGAATCAAAACGCTTTGCAGAAGAAGAAGCAATACATGAAAAAGAACTTCTCGACATGCTTGATGAAGAAGTTCTACAGTATGTTGGTTCTATCGTGCTTGGCTTGAATGATGCACTTGTAGAGCTTACCGGAGCACTGGCAGGCTTCACACTGGCTCTAGGTGACAATAAATTAATTTCACTGGCCGGATTGGTAACTGGTATATCAGCAGCACTGTCAATGGCTGCATCAGACTATCTTTCATCAAAAGCTGAGGGCAATCCACAGGCAAAAAAATCAGCCCTGTACACTGGAATGGCTTATTTTATAACAGTAATACTGCTTATTCTTCCTTTTCTCTTGATTTCATCAAAATTTATTTCCCTGGCAATAACTCTTTCAACAGCTGTACTGATTATCTTCTTCTTCAACTTCTATATTGCAACTGCCCGTAACCTTAACTTCAGAGAACGATTCACAGAAATGACTATTATCAGCCTCGGAGTAGCAGTATTATCATTCCTTGTAGGATTCTTTCTTAAGAATTTAATCGGTGTTGACATTTGATTTGAAAAATACTTTGAGAAAAATTTGATTTTTTGAAAAACTAATCTATTTTAGCAATGTGTGAAAAAGTCTTGCTGCATGTCAAAAAAGATATTTAAAAATCCGGCGTTTAGATGTAAACCGTTCATTATCATTCTCATATTGATTATACTTCTTGGAACAGTAACAGGAATTGTGTACTCTAATCTTGATAAAGTACCTGGTGAAGGAAAAACTGAGACAGAAATTTCCTATATCCTTTCAGATAACATGATCCAGATTCCGGTTACCATTAATGGGATCCCCACACACGGAATTTTCGACACAGGTTCAAGCTTTTGCCTGCTCAACGAAAAAAGCTTGGATAAGTTTAACGTTCAAGTTATCCCTTTTTTTAGAAGCAAAATAAACAAAACCGGTTCCTACAGGTGGGGAATAATTAAAAATTTAGAAATAAACAATTTTAAGATTAAGAACCTCCTTGTTAATCTGATGGATTTTAAGACCGACAGTTCAATCTTTAAATGCATGCCTTCAGAAATCTTATTGGGAATGAATCTGATAAAAAAGGCAAACTGGAAATTTAATTTTACCAAGCATTCATTAAAAATCTATCCTAAAAACTACAGGATAACTGATTTTAAGGCCGAAAAATTTATCAGTTTTTTCTACAGGATGAATGTTCCTTTTACTTATATAACCATAAATGAAAAGTCACATAAAGTTATAATAGATTTCGGCTTTTCCGATGCACTAATGTTGGCTGAAGATAACTATTCCGGTAACGAAGCAATCCCATATTCAAATTATCAATCATATAATATTTTTGGAAGTTACAAAAATGAAGGCAAAGCTTTAATTGATGATTTTATTTTTGGCAATGATACAATAACCGGGGTAGAAATAAATTTTACAAACCCACTATTTTCATTAGTCGGCATTGAAACTTTTCTCAAATACTCTGAAGTACTTATAAATAATGCTGAAAAGAAAATATATATGTCGGGTATGAAAAAAAGCGCCGGAACAAAAACTATATTTTTCGGCCACGGATTTAATGTCTATCAGGATGACGGGAAAATAAAAATAAGCTCGATTTACAAAAATTCACCAGCTTATCATGCAGGCTTAAACATAGGGGATACAGTTTTGAGTATAAATGGTTTAGAATCATCGGTTTTAATTCCTATGGATTTATGTGATTTCAAAGAATTATGCAAGAGGCTTTTTTATCCAGATACTGTTAGAGTTACAGTAATCAAAAACGGTGAGATTCTGACAAAAGAAATTGTTAAATCCGAATTCTGAAACGGTAGCAATATACTCCTTCATATACTTTCTCTGGGGGGATTGTGAATAAAAAATCAGGTTATCTTTACTTCCGGTAGAATCCCGTTTCTAAATTAATTTTTTATGAAAGATCTTAAAATCGCATCGGCACAGTTCGAACACCGGAGTGGAGACAAAAAATACAATCTTTCAGTAATAGAAAAACTTTCGGGAAAAGCATCATGTGAAGGAGCTGAAATTATTGCTTTTCACGAGTGTTCTGTTACAGGATATACTTTTGCACGCCACCTTACAAAAGAGCAAATGCTCGGATTGGCTGAACATATTCCTGAAGGTGAAAGTATCTCAAAACTTGTAGATATTGCTGAAAAGCATAACATCATAATACTTGCAGGACTTTTTGAAAAAGACAAAAACGATAATCTTTATAATTCATATGTATGCGTTGACAAAGACGGGTTAATAGCAAAGGCAAAGAAAATTCATCCGTTTATTAACCCATATCTGCAACCGGGTGATTATTATTGCATTTTTGAGATCAAAGGATGGAAGTGCAGTATTCTGATTTGTTACGACAATAATATAATCGAAAATGTAAGGGCGGTTACTCTTCTGGGAGCCCAAATAATTTTTATGCCTCATGTAACAATGTGCACGCCTTCACCCCGACCGGGAGCAGGACTGGTCAATCCCGAACTATGGAAAAACCGTGAAAAGGACCCTACTTCATTAAGAATTGAGTTTGATGGGCTGAAAGGCCGCCAGTGGCTTATGAAATGGCTTCCGGCAAGGGCCTATGATAATGGCGTAT
>JBASIK010000022.1:0-5341 GCA_049654745.1 Bacteroidales bacterium | reverse complement strand
GCTCAAAGCAGGTGAGAGGTACAACTGGGTGAGTGGCGGAGTTGGATTTTCATCAGATTCAAGGAAGCTTTTTACATATTCTCTTTCGACAGGGTATGGAACATATTTCAATGGAAAAAGGTTTAGTATAAACGGGTCAGCAGGCTACAGATTTCAACCATATGGCAGTATTTCGTTATCAGCTGATTATAACAATATTATATTGCCTCATCCATACAATAGTGCTGAGTTAATTCTGATAAGCCCCCGACTCGACATTACCTTTACTGATAAAATATTTCTTACAACATTTGTTCAGTACAATAATCAGATTGACAATATAAATACGAACATCAGGTTTCAGTGGCGTTTTGCGCCAGTGTCGGATCTCTTCATTGTATATACAAACAATTCATATACAAATGATTTCAAAAGCAAGAATCATGGACTTGTAATTAAATTGACTTACTGGTTTAATTGATTCAGAAGAATTTTTTTATCACAAAGACACAAAGGTTATACAAAAAAACATAGGGACACAGATGAATTATTTTTTAATTCTCTGAGTCCCTATTTGTTTTCTGTGATAAGTATTTCAGAATGCAAAATTACAATTCCCTTACCCAGATATTTCTGAAAGCAACCGGGTTACCGTGGTCCTGCAGCAGTATGGAGCCTGGACCGTGCTTTTTGATGGAATATTCAGGTATGCCGATATAAAGTGTTGGTCCTCTCAGACTTACATTATTTTGAATCAGAACTCCGTTATGCAGGACTGTCACTCGTGGGGGGGTAAAATATGAAGTGCTGTCGTTGCCAAACCGGGGTGCAGTGTAAATAATGTCGTAGGTCTGCCATTCACCGGGTTTTCTGCTTGCATTAACCAGAGGTGCGTATTGCTTGTAGATACTGCCTGCCTGTCCGTTTCTGTATGTACGGTTATTATAGCTATCGAGTATCTGCACCTCGTATAGTTCCTGGAGGTAGACTCCGCTGTTGCCTCTGCCCTGACCTTCGCCGGTAACCTCCGAAGGGGTTTTCCATTCGATATGGAGCTGGAAGTCTGTAAATTTCCTTTTTGTCTTGATTGGACCTGAGCCTTTAACGCATACTAGTTCACCATTTTTAACAATCCATTTGGTTGGGTTACCTCTGGCGTCTTCCCATTCCTTGTTAAGAAGAGCTTCTGAGCCGTCGAACAGGATTATTGCATCGGAAGGTGGCATTCCAGGTTGGGCACCGGGTTCAACAATCGGAACTTCAGGCTCCCAGATTTCTGTCATCTCGGGTGTCATCCTTGCCGGCTGAGGCAGCTGTCCAGGCTGACCTTGCTGTGCAGGCCTTGTCTGTTGCTGTGCTGTTACAACACCAATGGCTAACAGCATTAAACTGATTGTGAAAAGTTTTTTCATATCCAGGGGTTTTTAAGAATTTAATTAACAGTTTTTAATTATTGATTTCATTCATTACAAAAATAAAAAAGTGCGTCTTATAATTTTTAAAAATGTGAAAGAAGACGCACTTTTTAATCATTTTTAAGAGTTTCTGTAGCTTATGCTATAAAAAACTTTATTAATAACCCGGGTTTTGTTTTAGCAGGGGATTGGCATCGATTGCAGTTTGTGGTATGGGGAAAAGTTTCCGGTATTCAGGAATTGCGCCCCTCCATCCTGGTATCGGATCGCAGAATTTTCCGAAACGTATCATATCTTGGCGGCAATATGACTCCCATGCTAGCTCAAGTCTGCGTTCAAGATAAATATCATCAAGAGTAACGCTGGTTTTGAGTTTGGCAGGATCGTCGAAAGCCCTCTTTCTTATCTCATTCACAAGCCTTGTAGCTTCTTCGTTGTTCTGTCCTAATCTTACAAGGCATTCAGCTTTCATCAGGTACACATCAGCCAGTCTGAAGATTGCGCAGTCATTCTGCATGTAATTAACGCCTTTCTCTATTTCCCATTTGAAGCATCTGGCACCATCTTCCTGTTCAACCTGACCCCATCCATCAGCATCAATTCCATACTTCATTGTTATGTCAATAGTATGGATTAAAGGCCGTCCATGTGCAGTCATAATTATTTGTCCGGTGCTTAAATCTTTCATTGGGCCTATAAGAAAGCTGCCGGGTTTGTGATCGAGATCATCACCTCTTCTTTTGTCATCAAGATCAAATTGTCTTACATAATCTGGCATGGCAGAAAGTCCGTTGTTCCCACGTCTTGTAGTACCAAGGGCTTTATAATCCAGATAATGCAGTGTATAGGCCAGAACTCCCATCTCTGCTGAGGGACTGTTTATTGCAGTAAGGATATGTTCAGGACAATTTTCGTTAAAAACCTTGAAATTATCGTACCAGTTACTTACAAGTTTATATGGAAGACTCATAACAACATCGCATGCGTCGATACATTCCTGCCATTTAGGTCCTCCGTCAGGATTCCATTCAAGAGCGTTGAGGTACATTTTTGCCAGTATTGTATATACGGCACCTTTTGTGAATTTTCCGTAACTGGCTGGTCCTACATCTGACCTGATTTTATCCTTAATATCATTAAGTTCGGAAACCACGAAGTTGAAAACCTCTGCTCGTGTTTTTGTTGCAGGTTTTGAAAGGTCTGTGAAATCAGTGACTATAGGAACGTTTCCGAAATAATCGCATAGAATGTAATACCAGAATGCCCGTGCTGCCCTTACCTGACAGATATAAGGTTCTTTGTCGGATATTCCTTCTGAATTCTCAATAAGATAAAGAATTTGATTACATTGTGAAATACGTTGCATAACCGAGTTATAGAAACTTCTGATATGACTTGTAATCGGAGTCCAGGTACCGAGTCTCAATTCCTTAAAAACTCCGCCATCCCACCAGTCACCACCTTTTCTTGTGGGAGTAATTGCCATATCGGAAGAGTTTACGGCTATTGTAATAGGGTTATTAACTGTTCTGAGTCCGGTATAAATCGGTGCAATCAGGGAATTTACCTCAGCTTCTGTTTTTCCGTAGCTTGCAACAGGCAACTGGGTATATACTTTTTCATCCAGCCAATCAGTACAACTTGTTGAAAGCATCATCAGAAGCGATATCACAGTAATATATAATGTATTCTTTTTCATATACTTAAAAATTTTATGGATTAAAAACTTACATTTATACCAAACAGGTATGTCCTGGATTTCGGGTAATATTCCCTTCCTTCAACTCCTGGATCGAGCCCACTCATTGGTACTTCAGGATCCACGCCTTTATATTTTGTTAAAAGAACCAGGTTATTTCCAGTGAAATACACCCTGAAGGACTTTATTCCTAGAAGTCTGGGATTAAATGAATAGGCAAGGTTAATATTTTCGAGTCTTAAAAAAGAACCTTTTTCAATATAGAAACTGTTGTAAAAGGGACTCTGTTTAAGACCTAAAGTTAGAGCATCCTTTAGGACGTTTGCACCAGGGAGCCATTGTGTTGTTGCGTACGACATTTTTGAGAAATTGAGTACATCATTTCCATAGACACCACGCCAGAAAAAGGTTAGTTCAAAATTCTTGTAGCTGAAAGAGTTATCAATCCCGTATGTTAATTTTGGCTGTGCATTACCAATATATGTATAATCAGAAACAGTCACACCTGGTTGTCCATCAACCATGTCGTTGATTTTATAAAGGCCATTCTCATCAAGTCCAAAGCATTCCAGTCCAAAGAATTGTCCGACAGGTTTCCCTTCTTCGACAATATGTGTGGTGTTTGCAGATCCTCCTCTGACCCACGCACTTCCTGTTCTTATTGACTGTGTTGTGTACTCTTCATCTGAGAGTTTTGTAATCTTATTCTTATTGTGGGCGGCATTCAATGAAACAGTCCATCTTATATCACGGCTTCTGATAATGTCTCCAGTTAGTGAAAACTCTATTCCCTTATTTTCCATTGAACCCACGTTGGCAACCATTGAACCATAAAGGAATGGCGGTACAGGCACTGAATATGTATAAAGCAATTTCGAAGTTATTTTGTTGTAATATTCGATTGTGCCGTTAAGTCTTGCATTGAGAATACTGAAATCAATACCTGCATTTGCCATTGCCGTCTGTTCCCATTGCAGGTTGGGATTTGCATTCTGGCTTACCACATAAGCAGTGTGCCATGCTCCGTTATCGTAATAGGTACCTGAAGCTCCGTATAACTGCATAGACTGATATGGGGCGAGGCCATCCTGGTTTCCTGAGAGCCCATAACCTGCACGGAGTTTTAGTTCATCAAAAATATTGCTTAATCCCTGCATGAATGATTCTTCTCCTATTCTCCATGCAGCAGATATTGACGGGAAGGTGCCCCATTTATGATTCTCCCCGAATTTTGAGGAGCCGTCACGACGTAATGTGGCAGAAACTATATAACGGTCGTTCAATGTGTAATTAACTCTACCAAAATATGAAAGAAGCCTATTCATACTTGCACTTGATGATACATCACCCACCTGCATATTTTCACCTGCCGAGAGATTATTAGCACCGAAGAGGTTTGTAATAAATTTACGATTCTGTGCCTGAGCAAACTGAGAGTAATTGTCCTCAAATGATGTACCTGCAAGAAGGTTGATATTATGACCTCCTGTCCTGATTGTATAATTAATGGTTGACTCAATAAGTTTGGTATTATTGTTGTTGAATGAACGAAGAGCAACACCATATTCATTTCTTCCTCTTTCGGTCTCTGAATTCCAGTAGCGGCTTCTGTCATTTGTTTGTCTCTGGAAATACGCATTTATCGATAAAAAGAGGCTTTTTATTATTTCAAGTTCACCCTTCAGGTTGAAATAACTTATATTGTTTTTGCGCTTATCGTAATTACATTCTATGTTATGAACAGGATTGCCCTGATCGTAATCTGTGCTTTCGAACCAGGTGCCGTCAGCGTTTTTCACAGGATATGCGGGAATCATGTTATATGCAAGGACAAAATTTCTTGTGTCGGAAGGCTGATAATCTCTTTGTGTTATTGCACCAATAAGAGTAAGCGATAATCTGTCCTTAAGGGTTTTTTGAGTTACTGAAAACCTCATATTGAGCCTTGTCTGGTAATTATCCTTTACAACACCTTCCTGGTCGAGGTATGAGACTGATACTCTGTAATTATTGTTTGTTCCGCCACCTGAGAATGAGAGATCATGATTCTGTGTTATCCCTGTTCTCATAATCTCGCCAAACCAGTCGGTATTTGCACCTTTGTCGAAGGTCTGGTACGATAGATTGTTTTGCTGACAGTAGGTACGCCATTCTTCAGCGGTTAGAACGTCGGGTTTGTTTGATACAACATCCATGGCAATGTACCCGTTATAATCAGTAGTAAATTGACCTGATTTACCTTTTTTAG
>JBASIK010000021.1:0-9444 GCA_049654745.1 Bacteroidales bacterium | reverse complement strand
CTATAAGATAGGGTTTTCCGTCAACCTTTATGGAATAATTATGCACACGGTACCTTAATATTTCATTTTCAATTATTCTTTCCGCAACTTCTATAGTGTTCACATCTTCCTCATAATCAATGCGTTCTATACTTATATATTCTTCCTTCAGGATATTGTAACTGCCGAAGGCATCGACGGAATCGGCTTCTATGAATGGTTCAATACCGTATTCCTCAATTAAAGAAATTACCTTTTCCCTTTTTTGAATAAGGGTGTTATCAATCTGTCTGAGATTTATACGCTGGGTTATATAAGGGAGAAATACAATAAACAGACCTGCCACAACCAGTTTTGAGACAAGGTTGAACAGGGCAAGTTTTATTTTTAATCTCAGCATTACCGGGTTGTCTGATCTTCAATGTTTATTCTGTAGCCTACCCCCCTTACCGTTTCGAGCCATGGGGTAGGGGCATATTCATTAAGTTTCTTTCTGAGGTTTTTAATATGGACATCAATGAAGTTGCTGTCGTACTGGTCGTCGAGAATGTTTCCCCAGATATGTTCGTAAAGCTGTTGCCGGGTGAGAACCTTGTTGCGGTTCAGGGCCAGATACTGAAGCAGGTCGAATTCTTTTCTGGTCAGATCTACTTCAGTTTCTTTGTAATACAATTTGCGCGACAGCACCTTCAGTGTGAATTCTCCAAGTGTTATGTCATCCGTTTTTACGTTGAATTTTCTCCTTGCAACAGCATTTATTCTGGAGAGCAGCTCAACCAGTGCAAAGGGTTTTGCCAGGTAGTCGTCGGCACCGAGATTGAGGCCTTTTACCTTGTCTTCAACGGCACCGCGGGCGGTGATGATGATGAATGACACTTCACTGTTGAGTTTTTTAGCTTCTTTTATAAGTTCGAGCCCGTCGTAATCGGGAAGACCAAGGTCAAGCAGGATGAAATCATAAAGATTAACAGCAATTTTCTCAGAAGCATCTCTTCCCGTGTGGGCGATTTCACACAGGAAATTCTCTTTCTCAAGAAACGATGCTATCTCACGGGCAAGACTCTTTTCATCCTCAACAATCAGTACATTCATATGTGTTTGTTTAAAATATTCTGAGATAAACACTTAAGAGAAAAAGGAAGCCTTTTGTTCCTGGATAATAAGATTCCTCATACAGTGGATACACATAACCGGGTTCGGCTTCTATTGTCAGTCTCGATGAGTTGAAAGCAACCGGTATACCAAAGTCGGCTTCGAGAATACCGAAAATATTTGTATAAATTGTTGTTCCTGATGATTGCTGGAACATGCCCCGGTTGCGGAATGGTGGTTTAAACACGATACCTGACCCGTTTGTGGTTTCAGTTTTTGTAAGTGTTCCCAGAATAAGATTCACATAGGGATCAAATGAAAAGTAAAACTTCCCTGAGCCGAATTCTGGCGTCTGGAAATATCTTGAATTCCTTATCTGATAATAACTGCTGCTTTCAGTTGAGAATATCCTGCCGGCAGAAAGCTTTGTATAGAGAAGCTTCCAGTCGATGCCAAGGGAGATCTCTCCATATGTGAAACTTTCAAAGAGGGTATCGGTAAGCGACTTATGCACCTGGTAACGTGATAAGCCTGCTGAGATATCGAGCCAGGAGTTGAAAGTATGGCTGAAGCTGGCTAAAGCAGTATAGAAAGCAACATAAGGAGAAGTACCCGTCAGATGGACAGCTGAACCACTGAGATAAAATTTGTCGCCGATACCGTATGTAAGTGATGCATATCCGTAAGGTTTATCCTGAGAAATTGTTGAACCCAGATAAACCATGTTGCTGCCGTAACCGGTACCTGCATAGAGGGAATGGATGCCCTGCTTTCTCCCGCCGTTTGACGAAGTATCGGCAGTGGAGGCTTCAGCTACTGTTTCCTGAGCGGATGAGATATGAGGAAAAGCAGCTATGATGAGTACTGGAAAGATGGTTACAGCTTTCATATTATCTTATTTATCTCCCTCCTCTTCCCGGTGCTCCTCCGGGCTTTCCTATCCCTTTGGGAGGACCTGATGGTCTTGTAATCTGAGGAGGTCTCGCACCCCTTGCCTTGCTCATATCGGGCCGGGCACTGGTTACCTGCTTAACCTGCTTTCCGGTATTCTGTCCCTGAGGTTTGGCTTTCTGACCTGCATTTTCAGCCCCCTGAACCTGATTTCTCTCCTGAACACGGCTCTGAACCTGCTCCTGATTCTGTTCTTTCTTCACCGTAACTACCTCTGTTTTTTTCTGTCGCGTAGTGTCAGTACCAGCAACATTTTCCTGGGAATAAGCGTTAATAAAGGAAAAAGAAAACAGAACAGGTATTGTCAATATGAGTGTTTTGATTTTCATTTTATTTATATCTCGTTTCTTAATCATCTCTGTAGCAAATTTATGAATTCAAAATGAAGAAACGATGAAGAAGAAATGATTTGTATTTATTCACCCCCCCAACCCCCTCTGGGAAGGGGGTGTGTATTTCCTGGTACCCTGTAAACCTGTTTCAGAACAGGATATGCCAATACAACCAATACAAGAAGAACTCTCTGTTTTTACTACCGGCAGACAGAAAAACAAAAGACCAGTCAGGTAAACACCCGACGGGCAAGCAGAATCCTTCTTATGAATTAAATCTCCATTATTATACAGAGCTATGACTAAAATATTAATCGCAACAAATATGTAAGCAATCCAACAGGTGTCGTCGAAATCATTGGATGGAATCCTCTTTTGTATCCGATTAACCTGTATTTTTTGACTAAAGGATAATATTTAGAATGAAAGAATTTCGATTTGACTTTATTCAGGTGGTAAATTGACATTGTAACTATTCCGCCTGCAATTAAAACCGGAGTTGAAACTAATAATTTAGTTACCAATGTATAATCCGTTAATAAATCAGAACGATAAATGACGACTGCCAGTATAAAGAAAATTCCTTTAATGGATAATCCGATTTGATGCAACAAATATGCTTTTTTACTTCTTGGCATCAGAATATCTGTCACTTTTGATTTTATACTCCCCATTGGTCCTATCCCACCTGAAATTCCAACATTCCTGTGCATACTATAGACATATGGTTTTCCATCAGCTTTTAATCCGGGAATAAAAAAGCAGTCGAGGTCTTTAATGAAATCCCTGTATCTGGTTTTTGCCATTTGCCGGGCCTTTTCTCTTGCTGAATTTGAAACATTCTGAATATCAGTCTTTATATATTCTTCATCCGGGATTTGAATTCTGGTATTATTTCTGTCATAAAGCAAATCATATTTGATTTTTTTGTCAGGCTGACTTAAAATGTGATATGCCTCATAGATTTCAATGAAAACTTCATTAGCGTTTTTATTATAACTTATATCTGGATGATTTTCAAATGCAAGTTCCCTGAATCTTTGTTTTATTAGCTCCGCAGAGGCAGTCCTGTCCAAACCGAGAATTTTATAATAATCTTTCATTAGTTAGAAATTTCATTAACTGAGGCTGTTTAGATTGCCTTCCGATTGCCCCCATGAGCAATAAGTGATTCATTAACAATTTCAACCAGCTTTTTTATTACAATAAATTATGCTCTTTCAACCATGCCATCAGGTCATCATCTGCTGAAGCAACCATGCTTCCGTAAACAGCAAAACCGGGGAGCACTGTGGCATCCGGACAAAGTTTTTTAATATCACTCTCGCTTCTGCCCATACCACTACCCTCGTGAGTGCAAAATGGAATTATAGTTTTCCCTGAAAAATCGTATGATTCAAGAAACGTAAAAACCGCCATTGGACAGGTATTCCACCAGTTGGGATACCCAAGATAAATGACATTATAATCGTCCATGTTTCTGACAGTCTCGCTTAATTCGGGCCGGGCATTCTGGCGTAATTCAACCCTGGCAACTTTTGTTGCTTCATTATAACCTGATGGATAAGACTTTACTGTTTTGATTTCAAATAAATCCCCTCCTGTTAAACTTTGTATTTTCTTTGCTAAAACTTCAGTATTGCCGATTGTCAGGTTCCTGATTTTTCCGTTGAAATAGTTTTCGCCTTTACGTGAAAAATATGCGATCAATATTTTTCTATTATCATTTGCCATATTTTAAATTTTGTATTTCAAACTTACAAGTCTTCATCATTTTTTTTTAACTTTTATCCACCATTTTTTCGCTGCTTTCCGAATATCGATGTCCGGCAATTTTAATTTCAGAAAGTGCTATTTGAATTCTTTCCAGCTCGTCGTTTGATAAAGTTACATGTACCGAACCTATATTTTCTTCGAGGCGGTGAATTTTTGTTGTACCTGGAATTGGAACGATCCATGGTTTCTGAGCAAGAATCCAAGCAATAGCAATTTGAGCCGGCGTGGCATTTTTTTCCAGGGCTATCTGTTTTATCAAATCAACCAATACCATATTAGCCTGCCGGTTTTCTTTATTAAATCTTGGAACGGTATTGCGAAAATCATTTTCAGCAAATTCAGTGTTTACGTCAATTTTCCCGGTTAAGAACCCTTTACCGAGTGGACTGAATGCAACAAAGCCTATTCCAAGTTCTTCGAGTGTGGGAAATGTCTTAGTTTCAGGCTCCCGCCACCATAAGGAATATTC
Organism: Bacteroidales bacterium; assembly: GCA_049654745.1. GTDB lineage: Bacteria > Bacteroidota > Bacteroidia > Bacteroidales > VadinHA17 > LD21. The sequence goes on along the minus strand of JBASIK010000021.1, from coordinate 4,845 downwards.
GCTTTGCAAAGCTGTAACTGGTTGTACTGCATGAGCCCTGCGGATTGTATTTGCCCCGGCTTCGGATAGACCAAAGTATTTCACTTTTCCTTCGCATATTAAATCTTTTACCGTTCCAGCTACATCTTCTATAGGCACCTCCGGATCGACACGGTGCTGATACAGCAAGTCAATAACTTCAACCTTGAGCCGTTTAAGAGAGCCTTCAACCCGTTGCCGGATATTTTCGGGTGTGCTGTTCAGTCCAGCTGGTTGATCATTTACATAATTAAAACCAAATTTTGTAGCCACTGCCACGTTTTGCCGGAATGGCGCAATGGCTTCACCAACAATTTCCTCATTTATGTAAGGGCCATATATCTCAGCCGTATCAAAAAACGTAATACCCAGTTCATAGGCTTTCCTGATCAACTTAATAGCTTCCTGTTTGTCAGTTGGTGGTCCATATCCAAAACTGAGACCCATACATCCAAGTCCTATTTCTGACACTTCTAATCCACTGTTGCCAAGTTTTCTTATTTTCATATTTATCTTCTTAGTACATGACAAAAATTAATATCTTATTGATTGTTAATATTTTATGATATAATTGTTAATAAAAACACATTTTATTATTAGGATAAAACCTTGATATTCAATATGTTGGAATATGTTAAACCAATACTATTTCCGACTATGAATACCAGGGTTGAAAACAAAGTTACAGTTATATCAGATACGTTGAAAAAGTTTTTTGGAAACAAAATGAACTTAGCACGTATAAAGTTCTCTGGCTCATTTATCAGTGCATTATGTAAAGTACAGTCTGTTTGCTTTGAAAAACTGGCCTGCAGTTTTGATTCTAATGCTACAGCTGAATCGTCACTTCGCAGCATACAGAGATTTATTTCAGAATATACTCTGGACTCAGACCTGATTGCCAGGTTTATTTTTGCCCTGCTTCCCCACAAACCTCCATATAGGCTGGTTCTGGACAGGACAAACTGAAAGTTTGGAACAAAGGACATTAAAATACTTACACCAGGCATTGTATATAAAGGAGTTTACTTTCCAATTTTGTTCCATATAATACCGAAGTTTGGATACTCTTCCATGCAGGAGCGAATAAATTTAATGGACCGCTTTATCAGACTGTTCGGAGCTGACAACATTAAGTGTCTGCTGGCCGACAGAGAGTTTATAGGTGACAAATGGCTTGAGTATCTTAACAAACTAAACATTGAGTATCATATTCGTATAAGAGAAAATTTTTGGGTTGAGATACCTCGCAATGGCCACCGGGTCAAAGCTTCCTGGTTGTTCAGCAGGCTCAGGGTAAATGAATGGGCCTTTTATCATAATGTCGTCCGTGTCAATGGAGAACTCTACTATCTTTCTGCATCCAGAATTATTAATAAAAAAACAGGCCGGAGCTTCAAATAATGGTTTCGTTCAACAAACCAGGTAAAGCACAGGTACTCTATAAAGAAAGATAGCAAATCGAATCTGCTTTTATGACATTGAAAATCAGTTACTTTAATATTGAAGACACACATCTGACGGATATTGAAAGATTAAGCAAACTGTTGTCATTGGTCTTAATTGCTTTTGCCCGGGTTTATAAGGCAGGCATTTATCTCGACAATTTGAAGCTCATTAAAATCAAAAAGCACGGTAGAAGAGCAAAAAGCTTGTTTAAGTAGGTCTTATTTATATTGCCAATTTGCTTTTAGCAACGATATAGCTAATTTTATCCAATGATGTAAATTTTTGTCATGTAACTAGTATTCATAAGTATTTTTTCTTGAAGAATTAGTTGCGCATTTTTCTAAATTTATTTTATACAAGTTTAAAAGATTATTTCTTTAATTAACTGAAGTTTCCTCATTTTTTAACCAAAAGGGAAAGATAATTGAAAATCTCTTTGCTTTTTACTTTCACTACTACAAATTCCTTTTGTTGTTTCTCTTAGTAGCTCTGTTATTCCATCCGCAATTGCATAGTTGAAAACGTTGGGAAACTAATAAACCTTTCTGACAGCAGAAGTATTTTTTGAACTGTAATCTTCAGCTTTATACTTTTGCCTGAATAAACAGTAGCAAAATAAGCCACTGCAAAAACCAATACAACCAGTCTTTTGATTGCAATCTGACTATTATACTTTAAAGATTGAAAATCATATCTTCCATTACCCGATTTGAAGCCAGACGTGTTACTTTGTAATTGATTTTATCAGAAAAATCTATGGATGAAAGATTTCTGCTAAGACGATCATCCGTCTATTTTAGTGGAATATCCTCTTTCAAACTCCTGGATATGTTAGAGAGTTTTTACATCTTCACTGGCCTGAATGCCACATATTATCTGTGTTATAAATTTTTTCACAGGCTTTGAAAAACCTTTGGAAATGATTCATGAAAATTTACTTACGTCCCTTTTGAATCTTTGTCTTAATACATAATTGGAGTCCATTGCTTTTTTGTTTTTTTGTAAAATCCAAATCTGGTAAGAATGGACTCCAATTTTTCAAGGTATCTCCTTTTTTAAAAAAAATGCCCTATCACTTTTATAATTTGCTGTTAAGCCCTTAAAATCTTACACCCTAATTCAATATATACTTATTTTTAAGGAAACCCCAGTTAAATTATCAAAATTATAATTATCATTTAAAAGCAATTTCCAGAAAGACAGATTCAATGGCAAATAGTAGTGGAATTCATTTCCAGATACTAGAAATAAAACTATATTTTCTTTTCTGCGTTTCTGTTGATTGTGGATGCATACCCAATTTACTTTTATCTTCCTTAGACTTAGTAAGTGCAATTTTCTATTGAAAATTTTATTCAGTAATGTTCATAACCATTTTCTTAATAGAATATGTTTTGTTTCAATAGAAAATTCAGGTAAAAGTTTTTGTGCAATCAATTCTCTATTGATAAGAAGTATTATCAGAAATATACTTTGTAAAATATATTGGTTAATGCTTAATCCGGTAGTAATTCCATATAAGTCGCCACCCCAGATAAACGGGCCAATAGAAAGATTGAAAGGATCTCCGATCATAAACAAAATTACCACATAAATAAACAGATACCTTATTTCGTTTCGAAAGCATAGAAAATTCTTTCTGATATGGAACAGAATGTAACCAGTAAAAAGAGTTAAAATATTTGGCACACCGGAAATAACGGCCCATTTAATGCCTGCCCTGTCCTCAACAAGGGTTTTAAATGTAACCTGAAACCCGAATGGTAATATTCTAAATGATGAATATTCGTTAAAGATTGAAGAGAGTATTGCATGACAACCTTCATGCAACAGGGCAAATATAAGGTATGCAATTACAAATATTAAAAAACTAAGAACATACTTCTTCATCATAATTACAACCTTTTTATGTTCGCTTTTGTTTGTTTTTAAAATTATGCGTAATGTAACTTTGTCTCTGTAAAATAAAAAAGCCACGGTTGAAAAACAAATAAAATTACAAAAGATTTTTCTCAGGAGTTACAAGATTTAATAGGAGAGACAAAAAATCCAGGATTATTGGGCAAGATAATAAAGATAGGATTGCAAAAGATAATGGAGTTAGGGCGGGACAACCACAAAGGAGTGGAGATAGCAACGAGCGTACAGGGAAACGTAAGACCTGCCGTAATGGATATAAACCCCGGAAATTAAATACGCAGGTTGGCTGTATAACCTTACAAATACCACAGACGTGTGACGGGGAGTTTTATCTGAGCATATTGGAACGTTATCAGCGAAGTGAGAAGGCATTGGTGATAGCATTAGATGAAGCATACGTTAATGGAGTATCGACCAGGAAGATGAAAAAGATTACAGTGGAGTTATTAGGGAAGGAATTTTCATCAATGACCATAAGCCGGCATGCAGAAGATTAGATACAGAGCTTAATGCATGAAGGGATAGGCCATTAAAAAAAGAGTATGTATATGTCATATTAGATGCCCGCTATGATAAATGCCGAGTTGGAGCGCAAATAGTTGATATTGCAATTTTCAATGCGATTGGGATAGACTCTCAGGGATATCATCTTAATAAAGAAGTATTTTCCGGACACGTCATGAAAGAGATGACAGAGGCATTTTCTAGTGAATACTACAGATAAGATACCGAAGCGTTATCGGGATAGGGGATTATGTAACATTGTCTTTGTAAAATTTAAAGTTGTACAATTGAAATGATAGCAGACCTTTTGCCAATAATTATCAAAATATCTGAATAATGCTTTGTTTGTGAAATAATTGTTGAAGAATCTGCATGGGTTACCTCTAATGCCTCCATATTATATATATTCTGATATAAAATTGAGACACAATTAAATAATAACAAGATTGATAATAAATGGAGGATGGATGTTTTTTTTAAAGGTAATTGATTACCTGTAAGAATTAATTGATTATTAATTTAATTATGGATAATCGTGTATTGCTAACTTAAAAAAGTGTTTTGAACTGTACCGATAACTTTTGAAAATGTTCAGAACAAAATATGTATTCAATTGTGTATTTAAAAACAAAAGGCAGTTACTTTCAATATTTGTAACTGCCTGATTATCTATTATGTAGCGAGAGGGGGATTTGAACCCCCGACCTTCCCGACCTATGGTCGGGACGCTCTAACCACCTGGTTGGGTAATACAGAAGAAACCCTCCGCTCTATTCATACAAACCTGAAAAACATTCAGACATTTAAGGCCTTGCCTTTCCCCGCAATAAGCGATTCAATGTACTTCCTGCTCTTCATCCTCTTGATCTGACTCTCCCTTTTAATAGCTTCTGTCCTGCTTGAAAATTCCTCAACATAAACCAACTCCCACGGCCTTCCCCTCCTGGTAAAATT
>JBASIK010000020.1:0-13708 GCA_049654745.1 Bacteroidales bacterium | reverse complement strand
CCAAAAATCATCTACCTTTTTTTCTACCCATCCCATCAATCTTAACCAAAACCTCACAACAAGCAGAACCAACCCCTCTTAACCACCCTATCCAAAGAACCCCTAACCTGTGAAAGCGGGTGCAAATATAAAAAGTTATTTTTAATTTACAAAAAAAATCTGGAGCTTGATTTGCTTTTTCCTTTTCAGATGAATGAAAAATAAAGTCAAAATCGATTTTCTTTCAACCTGTTAAACACGATAAAAATATTTTACATTAAAAAAAAGCCAAAAAAACTTATTAACATGAATGTAGTTTCAAAGTGCACATTATTTATAGTATATAAAAAATTAGGAAATTAATTAATCTTTTTTAGACAGTGAATTATAACAAAAACAATAACTTAAGCAGTACTTTCAGCTTAAATATTGAAAATAAAACAACCTTTTCACTTAATAAAAATATATATTTGTATCATTCTATTTCACTAATTAATAGTTCATTCTTTACTTTTTTGAATATTTTTGCTCCCTGTAATTAATAAAACCGGTGGTTATGAAATTACTGCAATCGAGACTTGCAAAATATGATGCGCCTCAGAAGGCAATGGCAGCAGGTATATACCCTTATTTCAGAGAAATAGAGTCTGATCAGGATACGGTTGTAATGATGAATGGTAAAAAGGTCCTGATGTTCGGGTCGAACAGCTACCTCGGTCTTACAAATCATCCGAAAATTAAAGAAGCTGCCAAAAAGGCGATCGATAAGTACGGTACAGGTTGCGCAGGTTCAAGGTTTCTGAACGGAACACTCGACATTCATATTGAACTTGAGGAACGTCTTGCAAGACTTGTAGGTAAAGAACAGGCACTTTGCTATAGCACAGGCTTTCAGGTAAACCTAGGAGTAGTGTCAATACTTGCCGGTAGAAGAGATTATCTTCTTCTTGACGAACTCGACCACGCTTCAATAATAGAGGGCAGCCGGCTCTCATTTTCGAAAGTTTTGAAATTTGACCATAATAATATGGAGTCGCTCGAAAAGAAACTTAAACTGTGTGCTCCTGAAAGTGTTAAGGTTATAGTGGTTGATGGCATATTTTCAATGGAGGGCGATATTGCAAAACTTCCGGAAATTGTAGCACTTGCCGAGAAATATAATGCTACAGTAATGGTTGATGATGCACATTCAATAGGAGTCCTTGGTGAAAAGGGCTCGGGTACTGCATCACATTTCGGACTCACTGATAAGGTCGACCTTATAATGGGAACTTTCTCAAAATCACTTGCATCCCTTGGTGGATTTATTGCTTCAGATAAAGAAATTATAAACTTTATCAAACATAATTCACGCTCACTAATTTTCAGTGCAAGTATTACACCAGCTTCAGCAGCTGCTGTGCTGGCCGCCCTTGACATTATGGAGAATGAGCCCGAAAGAATTAAACAACTGTGGGATGTAACCGAATATGCACGCACCGGTTTCAAATCGGCTGGATTCGATACTGGGAAATCTGAATCCCCTATAATCCCACTGTTTGTGCGCGATGACTTTAAAGTATTGAAAATGACTCAGATGCTGCTTGAAGAAGGTGTATTCGTGAACCCGGTTGTTTCACCAGCAGTACCCAGAGAAGACACACTTATAAGGTTCTCTCTTATGGCAACCCATACAAAAGAACAGGTCGATATTGCGGTTGAAAAGATTACCAGAGTGGCAAAACAGCTTGGAGGAATACTTAACTGAAATGGAGAAAGTTGTTTTCGTCACAGGTATCTCTTCTGGCTTCGGCAGGGAAACAGCACGGCTTCTGGCTGAGAAAGGATATATTGTTTACGGTACTATAAGGCGCCAGGCGGATGTACCTCCCGGTGTGAAACCTGTCTTTATGGACCTTGCAAACCCGGATTCAATCAGGAAAGCAGTTGAAACTGTAACACAAAACGAGAACAGAATTGATATCCTGATAAACAATGCAGGAATGCACACGGGCGGCCCCATTGAGACTATCCCTGAGGAGTTCATCCGCCTTCAGATGGAAACAAATTTCACCGGAATGGTAATCCTTACACGGGAAATAGTGCCTGTGATGAGAAAGCAAGGTGGAGGGATGATAATTAATTTCAGCTCTATTGGAGGATTGATGGGACTCCCGTTTCAGGGATTCTATTCTGCCAGTAAATTCGCTATTGAAGGTTTTAGCGAAGTACTACGCATGGAAGTTAAACAGTTTAATATTAAAGTGGTAGTTATTAACCCTGGCGATTTCCATACAGGTAACACTTCAAACCGGAGAAAATATCTTGCACCAACGGATAAAAATGATCCCTACAACAGGCAATATACAATTACCCTTTCGAAAATAGAAGCCGATGAAACAAATGGATGGGACCCGGTTATTCTGGCAAAGAAAATTGTAAAAATAACTGAAAAGAAAAACCCTTCCCACCGGTATATTATTGGCTCTTTCGACCAGAAACTGTCAGTATACCTTAAAAGAATTCTTCCTGAAAAGTGGTTCGGAAAAATTCTGGAAAGCTATTATCATATAAAATAAAATACCCCGACAGGTTAAATTAATGTATTAATACCTTCCCCCTGGGGGAAGGTCAGGATGGGGGTCATTATTTGGATGGACGCGGATTTTCAAACGCGGATTTCCACGGATAATCTGCGGTGTTCCGCGTTACGAAGCATCTGCGATAATCAGCGTGCCATTTCACTGCATCTCATCTCTGGCAGACAGTTACCAAAAGAAAGGATTCAATTTCTTTTATTGAAATAACATTACACACCCAAAATTTTCTATTTTTAAGATTTGATATTCTACGTCTAACCAATCAAAATGACATGAAATACATTATTACCTTCACCTTACTGATACTTTCTGGCACTCTATCCGCCCAGACAGGCATCTTTCAGAAAAGCGCAGACATAGGAAATCCTGTACTGAAAGGCTCTACAAGTTACAATCCCTCGAATCAGAGTTACACCCTGAGAGGCTCAGGATATAACATATGGTTCGGACGCGATGAATTTCACTATACATATAATAAAATAAGGGGGGATTTCATCCTTACTGCCGATTTTCAGTTTGCTGGCGAAGGAAAGAATGCTCACCGTAAGACTGGCTGGATGGTTCGTGCCGATGAATCGGATAATTCTCCGCATATCTCGGCAGTGCTTCATGGTGATGGATTAACTGTGATGCAGTGGAGGTTACTGAAGGGAGCATTTATGAGAGACCCGGAGGACGAAATTTTTGCACCAAAATCTAATTACAGTATTATAAGACTTGAGAGGGAAGGCAACAGGTTTACAATGCTTGCAGCTCATCCGGGAGAACCACTTCAGGTTATAGGTATAAAAATGATGGAAAACATGCCCGACGAGGTTCTTGCAGGTATCTTTGTATGTTCACACGATTCATCTGTTATTGAAGAAGTAAAGGCATGGAATGTACGGATCGACAAACCTGTTCCTGATAATTATCAACCGGCGAAAGAGGGTTACCCTGGATGCAGGCTCGAAATAATGAATGTCTTCGACGGCAAGAGGAAAGTTATCTGGGAGAAGGACGGCCGGTTTGAGGCACCCAACTGGATGCCTGACGGTAAGAAGTTGTTGTTTAATATGGATGGTTTTCTGTGGACCATTCCTATTGAAGGTGGAGAGCCCGAAAAACTTAACACCGGTTTTGCCGATCGCAACAATAATGATCACGGAATATCTTTCGACGGTAAATGGCTGGCAATAAGCCATCAGCGTCAGGGTATGCCAGGGGGAGGCTCAACTGTGTACGTGCTTCCTCTTTCGGGCGGCACACCTGAGATGGTTACTGAAAAGACCCCTTCATACTGGCATGGATGGGCTCCAAATAACAAAGAGGTTGTCTATGTGGCAATGAGAGAGGGTTCAAGCACCTATAACATTTACAGAAAACCCATTAAAGGAGGTGAAGAGGTTTCCCTTACAGACACCAAACCGGGAGAACATGTTGACGGTTGTGAATACTCACCCGATGGAAAATACATTTACTACAACGGAAGTGCTTCAGGAACAATGCAGATTTGGCGTATGAAACCAGATGGTTCACAAAAGGAACAGCTAACATTTGATGAGTATAACGACTGGTTCCCTCATATCTCACCTGATGGAAAGTGGATAGTTTTCCTATCATATCCGGTCGATATTCCTCCAAATTCCCATCCTTCATACAAGAAGGTGATGCTCAGGATTATGCCAGCATCGGGCGGTGCACCGAAAGTGATAGCATGGCTCTATGGCGGACAGGGCACGATAAACGTCCCTTCCTGGTCACCCGACAGTAAGAGTATTGCTTTTGTAAGTAATTCGGGTATTAAATAATTCTGACTCTTATTTTGAAGTATTATATTTGTCTTTTGTTAGTAAGTGTCTGATAAAATAATGAATCATTAACTTATAACATTTATCTTATGAAAAATCATCTTTTATACTTCCTGATTATGACAATATTTGCTTCTTGCACAGGTGATTCCGGAAAGAAACTCAATTATCCCGTAACGCGTCAGGATAATATTGTTGATACAATCTTCGGCACTCCTGTGCCCGATCCGTACCGCTGGCTTGAGGATGACATGTCGGAAGAAACAGCAGCATGGGTTGCAGAACAGAACAAGGTTACATTCGGGTATCTCGAACAAATTCCTTACCGCGAAAAACTGAAGGAAAAACTCATGGCAATGTGGAATTACGAGAGGTACTCTGCACCCTTCATTGAAGGAGAATACACATATTTTTATAAAAATGATGGTCTTCAGAACCAATCGGTACTGTACCGCCAGAAACCAGGTGGTGAACCAGAGGTTTTTCTCGATCCCAATACCTTCTCACCCGATGGAACTGTTTCACTTGGCGAACTGGGCTTTTCAAAGGATGGCAGCCTTGCTGCATATTCAATATCGGAGGGAGGTTCCGACTGGAGGAAAATCATAGTTAAAAATGCTCTTACAGGTGAAATAATCGGCGACACCCTTAAGGATATAAAGTTCTCGGGCATTGCATGGCAGGGGACGGAGGGATTTTATTATTCAAGCTACGACCGCCCAAAAGGAAGCGAACTCTCGGCAATGACCGACCACCATAAGCTTTATTTCCATAAAGTTGGGACAAAACAGACGGAAGACAAAGTTGTTTTCGGATCGGATATAAAAAGGAGATACGTAAGCTCTTCTGTTACAGAAGATGGTAGATTTCTGATTGTATATGCATCTGTGTCCACAACCGGCAATGAACTGTATATCAAAGATCTCACAAAACCAGGCAGTAAATTCACAACTGTGGTTGATAATTTCGATAACGACCATGCAGTGATTGATAATGTCGGAGACAAATTATATATACTTACCAACCTGAATGCACCTAACCGGAAAGTGGTGATTGCTGATGCTAAGAACCCGAAACCTGAGAACTGGGTTGATTTTATTCCTGAAACAGAAAATGTTCTGGATGCAACAGCTGGCGCAGGTTACATTTTTGCCCATTACATGATTGATGCAATATCAAAAGTTAAGCAATACGACAGGCAGGGGAACCTTGTAAGGGAGATTGAATTACCGGGCGTCGGGACGGCTTCAGGGTTTGGAGGAAAGGAAAATTATAAAGAGGTATACTACACTTTTACCAACTATGTTACACCGCCCACCATTTTTAAATTTGATCCAGCCACGGGCAAGAGCGAGATATACAAGAAACCGTCTGTTGCATTCGACGGTTCTAATTATGTTTCGGAGCAGGTTTTTTACAATTCAAAGGATGGGACCAGAATTCCGATGATTATAACTTACAGGAAGGGTCTGAAACTGAATGGAAAGAATCCTGCTATGCTCTATGGTTATGGCGGCTTTAATATAAGTATTACTCCTTCGTTCAGTGTGCCGGTGGCTGTATGGCTCGAACTTGGAGGTGTTTATGCGGTACCCAACATCAGGGGCGGCGGAGAATACGGTGAGAAATGGCATATTGCCGGAACGAAGATGAATAAACAAAACGTTTTCGATGATTTTATTGCTGCTGCTGAGTACCTTATTGCCAATAAATACACTTCACCCGAATACCTTTCAATTCGCGGGGCGTCAAACGGAGGGCTTCTTGTTGGTGCTGTAATGACCCAGAGGCCTGAATTGTTCAGGGTTGCACTTCCGGCAGTGGGAGTACTCGACATGCTTCGTTACCATAAATTCACTGCCGGTGCAGGCTGGGCATACGATTACGGGACAGCCGATGAAAGCAGGGAGATGTTTGAGTATCTTCTGAAATATTCTCCTGTTCATAATGTAAGGGAAGGTGTTGAATATCCTGCGACACTCATCACAACAGCTGATCACGACGACAGGGTTGTGCCGGCTCACTCGTTCAAGTTTGCTGCCCATCTGCAGGCAAAATACAAAGGGAATAACCCTGTACTTATACGTATCGAAACAAGGGCAGGACACGGTGCCGGCACTCCAGTCAGCAAAAGCATCGAATAGTATGCTGATATATGGGCATTCACACTCTGGAACATGGGAATAAAATCTGTCGAATGAAAGAAAAGAAGAAAATAAGGGCAGGTATACTCGGATCGGGTTATGCTGCCCGTTTTCATTTTGAGGCACTGAAAAGGGTAACCTGTGCTGATGTTGAGGTTGTTGGGGCCTATTCGCCCACCCGTAACAGGCTGGAAGAATTTACAAATAAGAGAAGCATAACATCTTATTCCTCTCCTGCTGAATTAATTGATGATTCTGATGTTGTGCATGTGTGCACGCCTCCCTCAACGCACGAGCAGCTTGCAATTGAAATCCTTGCTGCAGGAAAACATGCGATTGTGGAGAAACCCCTTACGGGTTATTTCGGTGATGGCAGTGAGAATTTCAGCGGTGATACTTTTTCGCGGCGGGAAGGACTTGAACAAACCATGGCAAGCCTTCGCAGGATGCTTGATGCCGAAAAGAAGAGCAAAGGAAGGATTATGTACGCCGAAAACTGGGTTTATGCACCTGCAATACAGAAAGAGAGGGAAATAATTGAAAAGTCGGGTGCGCAGGTTCTGAGGATGCTTGGGGAAGAGTCGCATTCGGGTTCTCACTCACCGGTTTACGGCATATGGAAGTTCTCGGGCGGAGGCTCGCTGATAGGCAAGGGATGCCATCCTCTTGCCGGTGCCGTTTATCTGAAGAGCGTGGAGGGTCGGAGCCGCACCGGAAAACCGATAAGGCCTGTTGCGGTGTCTGCCCGTGCTCATGCAATAACTCGAACACCGGGGTTTATAGACAGAGGCCATCTGCGTACCGGCTACCGGGATATCGAGGATTACGGCATAATGCATGTTGTGTTTGAGGACGGGACATTTGCCGATATAATAGCAAGTGAACTTGTGCTTGGAGGGGTCGTCAATAGATTGGAGGTATTTGCCGACAACCATCGTACATTATGCAGCATTACGCCCAATAATGCCATGCAGACATATACGCCGGATGAAAAATATTTCAAGGACATTTATATTGTTGAAAAGACTGAGACGAAACAGGGTTGGTCATGGGTGAGTCCCGATGAGTCATGGTTCAACGGTTATCAGCATGAGATGGAAGCGTTTTACAATACAGCCGCATATGAGGCTCCTCTTGAAAGCAACAGCACTCTCGCGGCAGATGTGATTGCAACTATTTATGCTGCTTATTTTTCGGCGGCTGAGAAGGGAAGTGAGGTAGAGGTTCAATTATTATAGTTTCTGCAATATTGTCTAAATTGGTAGCATTTTGATTTGACAATGCAACAGTTGATGTTTATGAACAATCTTTTTGCAGAACTATAAAATTTAAATTACGTACAATGAAGAATCTGATTAAGGAAAACATTGAGAATCCGGAACAACTCGAAAAACTTTACCGGTCCGACAGAAAAGGTTTTGCAAGGGCATTTTCGGAAATATATCCTGATATATCAGATCATCCTGCTTCAGCATTCTGGAAAGCAAGGCTTGAACCTGACACGGTAAAGGCAGATTGGCTTATTACTATAAAGAAAGATATTTTGTTTCTGCTGGTAACATGTGCGCTGGCAGGTTTCTTCATTAAATTTCCTGCTATTTTCAATACAGGAGCAGACATGGATGCTTTCTACATAAAAAATGCGGGTCTGGTGGTAGTTGGCGCCCTCATATTATATTCTCTTCTAACTGTAAAGGGTTTCAAAACGGTCCATCTGATTATTACCGCTCTGATATTCCTCGTTTCGTCTATTTATATCAACCTTCTTCCTGCGGATGTTCATCTCAATACTGTTCTGCTGGCATGTCTGCATCTGCCTGTTATTCTTTGGTTTATTTACGGCCTGGTCTATTCTGGTTTCAATTTAAGGGGAAAATCAGGCTGGATCAATTATATAAGATACAACGGTGAGCTGGCTGTTATGTTCGGAATTATAGCAATTGCAGGAGGGATACTTACTGCTGTGACAATCGGATTGTTCGATGTGATAAATATCAACGCCGAACGTTTTTATACTGAATATGTCATAATAATTGGTACAGTTTCGGCACCTGTTGCCGCAACGTTTCTTATCCGTTACTTTCCTGCTATTACAAGTAAAATTCCGCCTGTAATTGCCGGTGTATTCAGTCCACTGGTTCTATTGACGTTGATTATCTACCTGCTGGTTATATTATTAAGTGGTAAGAGTCTGTATACCAACAGGGATTTTCTACTGGTTTTCAATGTCATGTTGCTGGGGGTCACTGCAATAATTGTTTTTTCAGTTTCGGAAACGACCTTTTTCTTAAGGCAGTGGCTTTTTGAAGCAATTCTTCTGGCACTGGTTGTTTTTGCAATTATTACTGATCTGCTGGCACTGTCGGCGATAGTTTACAGGCTTGGTGAATATGGCTTTACTCCGAATAGAACAGCAGTTCTTGGCTCAAATCTGCTGATTCTCGGGAATCTGATTTTCTTCGCCAGAGACCTGTACCGCATTAATTTCAAGAAAGATAGTGCCAGGATACTGGAAAACACCATTGCAAAATACCTGCCTGTCTATGCGATATGGGCAGTGATAGTTGTGTTTATATTTCCGGTGATTTTCAGATTAAGATAAAACAACAAACAGTCTTTTTAGATTAATTTATACTCTTTTACTTCAATCTTACCGTATACCATCTCACAGAAAGGTTTTCCTTTTTTAATTCCGGCTTTCCCGAATCCGGTTTCAGTGGAGATGAAAACCATGAAGTCGCCGATACCTGCTTTCAGGTAAAGTGTTTTTGTAACAGCATCATATCTGACGCCTGTCAAACCCTGCAACAAACCGTAGCTCGACATTGCACGGGCATACCAGTGGCCGCATTCGTATTCGTCGAATGGATTTCTTAAACGACCATCGTACCTGTCGCGGCAGGCTCTTACTATCTTGAGTGCTTTTTCAGTTTCACCCATCATTATAAGATGAGAGGCAACATGGTATTCGATTCCCGTCCACACTTCATTACTGTAAACGAAGGGAAGTGAGAGTGCGCCTCCTTTGGGCCATGAGCACAGCAGCAGCCCGCCCTCGTTGCCAAGTGCGTATGAGGGACGTTGTGGATTGGCATGGTCACTGAGGTCACTCCTGAAGTTATACCTGAACACCGAGTTAAGATGGCTTTTGACTTTTGTGGAATCAATTACGTTATGAAGGCCGCAGACCTCACCGATCCATGCACCCAGCACCCCGTCCGACAGGCACCCTTTGCCGTACTGGTACTTGGGTCCTTCCTTCTGCAGCAGTTCCCTTGCCTCATCGGAATAATCGGTGTTCCATGCACCTTTTGAAGCTTCAACCGGATTGGGTGCGTTTAAACCCTCCCACATAATTTTTTGAATAAAGTACTCCCCGTCAAAAAGCTCCTCTTCCATAAATTTACGGCCTTTGAGATAGAGCTCTTCATATCCGGAAATATTTTCTCCCAGATATCTTCCCATTTCGCATACGGCCCTGAGTGCACCAAGATAGAAGCTGGTGCACATACCATCGGGTCCCCAGAATTCTATGTCGTATGTGTTATGATGAGGTTCCTCCAGTGTTCCGGTGTGACGTGGATCCCATGTGCGGATACAGTAATCGATGCTCTGAATCACTTTCGGGAACATCATTTTAAGCCAGTCATTGTCTCCGCTTATACGCCAGTCGCGGTACACCTTCATAATGCCACCCAGCTGTCCGTCGGCTGCGGCGTAGAATGTTGCTGCGATAGGCCGTATCGGGAGGGCCGACCTGAAGGTCTGATGCCCTTCGCTGTTCTGGCTTTTGAAAAACTCCGTCTCGCGCAGCGTTCTTTCGAGAGAAGGGAAGAGGTGAGGTATTGCCTGTGCATAGTTCCATACGTGTGTGCATGAGCCAGCGCAGCATCCAGAGTTATCGCTACAACCTTCCCAGCACCACAGTTTACCGTCAGTCTGACGGAGTACCGTGGGTGATTTCAGGATTGTCAAATTGGCAGCTACAGCTTCGATAACTTCTGAAGGAAGTGTCTGACTGTAAAAGGCATCCCTGAATAGTTCCGATTTATTTTTTAGAGCAGCATAGTTTTCTTTCCAGTAATTTGATACTTCCTCTATTGAGGAGAACCGGCCTGAGTACCATGGTTTGTAATACATCTGGTTTTCAGGAGCAGCCAGATCGTCACTTCTGGTTACACCGGGTTCCTGTGAATCGCTTCCGTAACGAATGTTTGATTCGGGTACATACCATGAGAACATCAGCTTCACACTCTTTGTTTCTCCAGGTGCAAGATCGAAAGGAACGAACAGTGTTGCGCCAGGTGCGTCCTTCTCAACAGGCTTTCTGCTCAGGGCTTCAGTACTGCTTATTGTATTCCACGCCATAGTAAGTGGGTCCCACCACCCGCCACGAAACCAGCAGTAATCGACAACAGTGGCAGGGTCGTTAGTGAAAATTGCAAAATCTCCTTTTGTCCAGGGTCTCTCTTTTGTACCTTCCTCAGAAAGAATGAATCCCCCGGTAAGCGGTTTGATGGAGTTCATTCCGCCTGTTTGTGCCATGAAATTTTTCGAACTGTATGAGAAAACCGCATGTATGGATTTATTGCCGGTGTTTGTGAATTTGTATTCAACAGCACCTGAGGGAAGGCTTGAATTATCTGCATCGGTGGGTATAAAGGGGCTCCATGCTGTAAGTTCGATACCGAGAGGTATATCTTCATCCTGCAGAACTATTGTTGCAAAGGGAAAGCGGGCAATAAATTTTGCATACTGGAAACGGGGCAGTCCGTAACTTGTTCCTGAGGCGCCATTGCCCGTACCGGGACGTCCAAATTTTTTCCAGTCGGGAACAGGACCTTCAAGTATTTTGGTACCATTTTCTATACCTTCAACTGACAGCGCGGCAAACATGCATGGTTCATTGAACACTTCCGGGCGGTTGCGCACCGACATGTGAGATATTGCGCCGGTGCCTTCTATACAGAACATACCAGCGCCTATTCCGCCAACCGGAAATGCAATCCGTGAAAGGTTTTCTCCGTAATACCAGTCGTTATACCTGTGACCGCCTGGCTTTTTCCTTGCTTCAGAACATGAAGCAAGAAAGGAAAAAATCAAAATAATTAGAATTTGAGTTTTCATCTGTGATATGTAAATCTATTAATCCGGCATTAAACCATGAAACACATAGCGAAAAAATAATAATTTTAAATGCATGTAAATCAACCAGTTAACATTATGCTACCTGAAATAAAATTTTTTACCAGGTCTCAGGCGTGATGAAGTGACGTTCAGCTCCCCTGGATTTTCACCAGTCTGTCGCACAGGTCTTTCAGCCCTTCCGGTGAGTTGCCGCCTGGTTGTTCAATTGTAGTCCAGCCGGAATAGCCTATTTCATCGAGAGCTTTCATCACTGCTGGCCAGTTTACGTCCCCTTCCATGAGGTTTACTTTGAAGCCTGCCGATCTGCCCTGTGAATCTGCAATCTTGCGGCTGTATTCCTTAATGTGTATCCGGGCTATCCTTTTGCCCAGAATTCTTATCCACTGTTCCGGCCAGCCATAAGCAACTATGTTACCTACGTCGAAATAGAAACCTACCCGTTTGCTTTTAAACTGGTCGACATATCTTACAGCTTCGAGTGGTGAAAGAAGGAAGTTGTTCCAGACGTTTTCGATTGCTATTGTAACGCCCGACTTTTCGGCGAAAGGCAGAATTTTTTTGATTTCTGCCACGGTTCTGTTCCAGCATTCGTCATAGCTTACTGTTTCAGTTACCCGTCCGGGTACAAGAAGCACTGTATCAGTTCCGTATGTCTTTGCGTCTTCGATGGTTACTCTGAGAGCTTCAATGCCCTGTTCTCTTACTTTCGGATCGGGATCGGAGAGAAGGTATTTCCAGTGCAGAGCGCCGCAGACGCTTGCAACGGGTAAGCCTGTTTCGCGGCTTGCGTCCAGCACTTCTTTCCTGTCGAGGTGGCTGTTAACCTCAACACCGTCGAAGCCGGCTTCTTTTGCGGCAAGGAATTTTTCCCGTACCGTCCTGGCATAAGCAATACTGCCCCACATAACTCCTTTTTTAAGGTTTCTTGCAGATGCCAGGTGGGTAGTTGAGATGGCTGACAGCCTGAATGCCGGAATTGCCACTGTTGCTGCAGCTACTTTTTTTGTGAAGGTTCTTCGGTTCATTATATTTAAGTTTAAAGTTACTTCTTCGTTCAATTATACCATGCCTTTTATTTAAAAGTTGGCCTCTCCCCCTGGTTTACTTCTCCTGAAAGCCGGGGAGAGGTTAAAGAAAACACTCTATTCCGTAATCTCAAATCTTCGGTTCTATCCCGATCACCGGTGGTTTTTCCTCGATGCCGGGGACAGGCCCGAAGGCATAGGTTTTTGGACCGAGGTAAAGGTCGGAGTTCATTACTTCTTCCCACGTAACGTCTTTACCAGTATATGCCGACATGCGTCCCATTATGCAGGTGATGGTTGACTTTATCTGGGCATCAGCATCGTTGTAAACATTACCTGTGCGGATGGCTGTTACAAGATTAACATGTTCCTGCACGAATGGGTCGTTCACTTTCCATGTCTGGTCAGGTGAGTCTTTTTCGGGATAAGGGTAGCTCCAGATTTTTTCTCCTTTCAGATTATAAATTTCACCTTTTGCGTTTGCATACCCTTTTGTACCAGCGAAGAACTGTTTTGTAAGGTTGGTGCAGCCATTTATCTGTCGTGCGGCGCAGTGTGTATGCATGCCGTTGTCGTAGATATATTCAATGCTGAAGAAATCGTATTGGTCGCCTGTTACTCTTCTCTGCCGGCCGCCCCAACCGATGGCTTTTACCGGATATTTACCTATGAACCAGTTCATCACGTCTATTTCGTGAATGAACTGTTCGACTATATGGTCGCCTGAGAGCCAGCAGAAGTTAGCCCAGTTGCGGAGCATATATTCCATGTCGGTCCATCCTGGCTGGCGTTTTCTTACCCATAGTGCACCGCCGTTTCGAATGATATGGGCGCTTACTATTTCGCCTATTTCGCCGTTGGCGACCCTGCGCTGTGTCTCCATAAAGTCTTTCTGCACTCTGCGTATCGTACCGCTGACCATGCACAGTCCTTTCTGTTTTGCCTTTTCAGCTGAAATCATCATTGAGCGTGCTCCTACTGGATCGACGGCTACGGGTTTTTCCATGAAGATGTGTTTGCCGGCATTTACTGCGGCTTCAACA
>JBASIK010000019.1:0-18288 GCA_049654745.1 Bacteroidales bacterium | reverse complement strand
ATAAAAACTACCCGCGTGTTGCCCAGATGGTCCCTGAGGGAATACTCATACAGAAACCTCCGGGGCGACTGGGTGTAATCTGTTTTTCCATATCCCCTACAGGGAATTAATATGGCACGTTTATCCTTAGGCTATAATAAGTTAACCGCTACGCGGTATAATCCGGGAGCCCCATTAAAATTAAAAAGTTAACGATTTTTTGGCGAGATCGATTCTCAATAATCCGGTTTTTATAGCTTACCGTGAGAGTTTGCCCCCAAAACACGACAATAGGGGGCTATCTTCTTTTACTATTTCAATTAGAAGTAACAGGTTGTATGAACAATTTTAACACAACCATTTAATAATCTTGAAAAATTTAATACCTTTAGTATTCAAAATCAATCTAATGATGAAATACCTGATTCCATTACTGTCACTACTGGTTGCATTAATATTTTCATGCAGGGATAAGTCACACAGGCCTGAGCCAGTAAAAATAATTTTCGATACCGACATGGGACCGGACTATGATGATGTCGGGGCACTGGCATTCCTGCATGCCATGGCCGACAGCGGCCGGGCTGAAATACTCGCCACAGTATCATCAAACAAACACCCACTTGCAGCACCCTGTATAAACATTATAAATACTTACTTTGGCCGGCCAGAACTGCCAATTGGTGCTCCAAAGACAGAAGGCTTGAGCCTTACCGCCTGGCAACACTGGCCCGACTCACTCGTTGCCCGATATCCTCACACTATTAACTCAACTGATAACGTCCCCGATGCCGTATATATTTACCGTAAAACTCTTTCAACCCAACCCGACACATCCGTTACAATCGTTACAGTCGGCTTTCTTACAAACATCGCAAACCTGCTGAAATCCCAACCCGACAGCCTCTCTCCGCTCGACGGAAGGGAACTGGTTTCAAAAAAGGTAAAACGGTTAGTCTCAATGGCAGGCAGATTCCCTTCAGGAAAGGAATTCAACATACACATGGATTCAGTTGCATCGGAATATGTGTTTAATGAATGGCCAGGCGAAATAATCTTTTCTGGCTTTGAAATCGGTTCAAAAATTTTTACCGGACTGCAACTGATTAATTCAGATATTAAGGATAGTCCGGTTAAAGATGTATACCGGATAAGCATCCCTCTTTCAGAGGAAGACAAAAACGGCAGGATGAGCTGGGACCAGACAGCTGTTCTGATTGCTGTTTACGGAACCGAAGTTTTTTTCGACACAAAAAGGGGCAACATTATCATCAATAGCGATGGCTCCAACTCATGGGAAGATAATCCGGAAGGAAAACATTTGCATGTAGTTATAAAGATGCCTGTACCTGAAATAACCAGATTCATCGAAGACAGAATGATGCACCGTCCGTTGTCAGAATGATGATTTAAGTATATCTCTCAGCAAATTGTAGTCAGCCCCTATCTTCCTGTGATGAGAGTACGAGTTCGCTTTATTACTCACAGGCAAAGTGAACTTTTCACCTGCAGCTTTTTCAACCTCTTCAGGAAATTTACCCGGATGGGCAGTAGCAAGGAAAATGCCGGTGCAGAAATTGTTTTTCATGTATTCCTTCAGTCCGAGATATGCCACTGCTGTGTGTGGGTCAGCAATGTATGACCAGGATTTATAAAGTTCTTTCATCGCTTGTCGTGTCTGCTCATCGGTGAACCAGAAACCCAATATGTCAGCCCTTATCTTCTCAATATCGTTGCCATAAAGATCGAGTATACGCCTGAAATTGCTGGGATTGCCAACATCCATAGCATTCGATATGGTCTGGAAAGAGGAATGCGGAATAAATTTACCCGATTCAAGATATAGAGGAACGGACCTGTTTATGTTCGTTGAAGCTATGAACTTTCCGGCTGGCAGACCCATACGCTTTGCAATGAGTCCGGCCGTCAGATTGCCGAAATTACCACTCGGAACACTGAAAATTACACTCTGTCCTAACCCTTTCAGCTGGGAAAAAGCATAAAAATAATAGATCGATTGAGGGAATAGTCTTGCAAAGTTTATTGAATTTGCTGATGTGAGAACAATTTCTTCATTCAGATCTTTGTCGGCAAAAGCTTGTTTTACAAGCCTCTGGCAATCGTCAAAATCACCTTCAATTTCGAGGGCAAGGATATTTTCACCGGCTTTTGTGAGCTGTTGTTCCTGAATGCTGCTTACCCTGCCGGAAGGATAAAGTATCACCACTTTTATATTCTTTTTATCCGCAAAAGCATTTGCAACAGCCCCGCCCGTATCGCCTGAAGTTGCTACCAGAACTTTTATTTCAGTGTTTATGTTTGCCGCGAAATAACCAAGCATTCCTGCAAGAAATCTTGCTCCAACATCTTTAAAGGCAAAGGTAGGACCATGGAACAGTTCCAGCACATAAAGATCCGAACGGAGTTTTACAAGTGGTATGTCAAAATTCAAGGCTATATCAATAATATTTCTTAGCTCGCGAGCCGGAATATCTTCACCAAAAACTGGTTCTGTCACACTGAATGCGATTTCTTTAAGTGTCATTTCAGTGAGGTGCTCAAAAAATGAAGTATCAAGTACAGGAATCTTCTCGGGCATATATAATGCTCCATCTTCTGAAGCACTTTTCATCACAGCCTCGATAAGAGGAACTCTATGGGAGGGTCTGTTAATATTGTAATAAAGCATTGATTTTTAACATATTAAAGAGTTACTTCATCAACTACCTTTGCCCCCGGGGAATTCAGTGAAGAAATCATTCTATCTGAGTTCAGTCCGGCTTCACTGAATGCATTTTGCATTGCATCAGCAATTTTATCTGCCCGGTTTTTATCGGATGAGAAAGCGAAGACTGAAGGTCCAGAGCCCGAGATACCGCAGCCTATGGCACCGGCATCAATTGCCGACTTTTTAGCAGCAGCAAAACCGGGTATCAGCATTGTCCTTCTTGGTTCTGCCAGAAGGTCATTCATTGAACGACTCAGAAGGCTGTAATCTCCTGTTAGTAAACCAGCTGTAAATGCTGCTGTATTTGCACTTTGCCGTGTCACCACATTTAAAGGAAAGTCACGCCGAAGCACACGCCTTGCATCAGAAGTTTTTACTTCTATATGCGGATAAATTACAACACAATACAGGTCTGAGGGTGTCTTAAGCTGAATGATATCGAGAGGTTCATAACTGCGGATGAGAACGAAGCCTCCTAGAAGTGAGGGGGCGACATTATCGGCATGGGCTGTTCCGCATGCGGCCCTCTCCCCTTCCATGGCAAAAGGAATCAAGTCAATTGTCCTGAAGGGATTCCCGAAGAGCCTGTTGAGGGCATATACTGCTGCTGCAGCACTCGAAGCACTACTTCCCATCCCGCTTCCAGGAGGAAGGTTCTTTTCAAGTGTAATTTTAACACTTATATTCTCTTTTCCGGCAGCCTTAAGCAATGCATTTATTGCCACCCCGGCAGTGTTCTTACCTGGCTCCTGAGGCACAAGTCCAGCATATTTTCCAGTAATGGAAATTAACTCTCTTCCCGTCGAATCATCAACTTCAACCGTAACCTTGTCGCCTTCGCCTTCTAGTGCAAAACCCATAATATCAAACCCGCATGAGATGTTTGCCACAGTGGCAGGTGCAAAGGCTGTAACAGATTTATGTACAATCATTTCATTAAACTTTTTTAATTACCCTGTAATCTTACTGATTCTGCTATTCTAACTATATCTGCCAGCAGACCGGCTGAAGTAACGTCAACACCTGCACCCGGTCCCTTTACAACAAGCGGATACTGGCTGTAATATTTTGTTGTAAAAATCAGGCAGTTCTCACTCCCCCTGAGTGAAAAGAAGGGATGATCTTCTCCTGTTTTGGTTATTCTGACTTTTGCTGCACCGTTTTCAATCAAAGCAACATACCGCAATTTTTTTCCTTCTTCAGTAGTACGTATATAGCGACTGAATATCAGATGTTCCTGTTTTTCAATCTCTCTGAGTAGCTCTTCCACCGTTCCTTTTGAAGGTATAGGTGCTGGCAGAACGGGTTCTACATCTACCTCTTCAGGCTCAAGCTGAAGCCCACATTCCCTTGCAAGAATAAGGCATTTCCTTGCCACGTCAACTCCCAGAAGGTCATCGCCCGGATAAGGTTCTGTGATACCCTTTTCTCTAGCCAGGCGTACAAGCTCGCTGAAGGTCATTTTTCCGTCATATTCTGAAAGAAGCCAGTTGACAGTGCCGGATAGCACTGCTTCGATTTTAATTATTTCATCACCGCCTGCTTGCAGGTTACGGATGACATTAATAACCGGCAACCCGGCGCCTACATTGGTTTCATAGTTGAACGAGACATTTCGTTTTCGGGCATTTATTTTCAAACTGTTATATTCGCTCTGCCTTCCGGTATTGGCGCGTTTGTTTGCTGCAACAATCGAAACGTTCGATGAAAGCAATTTTTCATAATAAAACACTGGCTCATCGCTTGCTGTAGCATCAATAAATATGCTGTTCTCAAAATTATGCGACAGTAATCCCCCGACAAACTCACTTAATTTTGCCCTGACACCGGCGTTATTAAACTGGGTTTTCCACATTCCGGGGTCAATCCCATCTTCGCTTAAAAGCATCTTCCTTGTATTGATAAGTCCACATATCTTCAGTTCAATCTTTTGTGAAAGGAGGCTCTCCTGCTGGTGGTGGATCATCTCCATCAGCCGGCTTCCAATTGCACCGGTTCCGGCCATATAAATGTGAAGGCGGCGAACTTCACGGCTGAATAGTGCCTGATGCAGTATACGGAGGGCTTTCCTGAGGTCACTGCCGCTGATGACAAAAGAAATATTAAGCTCTGAACTACCCTGTGAAATAGCTTTTATATTTATGCCGTTGCGTCCGAGGGGATTGAACACCCTTGCAGCAACACCGGGAACATGTCGCATGTTTTCGCCAACCACCGCCACAATAGCAAGCTCATCTTCATTGTTTACAGATGATATCAGTCCAGATGCAAGTTCAGCCGAGAAGGCTTCCCTGAGAATGGCACAGGCACCATGGGCATCTTCCTGCTTTACGGCAATACATATCGAATGTTCCGAGGAGGCCTGACTGATAAGAATAACACTTATTCTGTTCTGCGACAATGCAGTGAATAACCTTGCTGATATTCCGGCAACTCCAACCATCCCGCTTCCTTCAATGTTAACTATGCTGATATTTCTGAGCGATGTTATTCCCTTAATGATGCCATTGTCTTTGCTTGTCTCCCTGCTGATGAGTGTTCCGGGATGCTCAGGATTGAAGGTGTTTTTAACCCTCACAGGTATCTGTTTCAGCATGGCAGGATGAAGTGAAAGCGGGAAGAGAATTCTTGCACCAAAATGTGAGAGTTCCATGGCTTCAGAGTATGATAGTTTTTCTATGCTCCGTGCTTCCGGAACAAAGTGAGGGTCAGCTGTCATTACTCCATCAGCATCCGACCATATCTCAACTGATTCTGCATCAACTGAATATGCAACGATTGTAGCCGTATAATCAGAGCCGCTCCTGCCTAATGTGGTTGTTTGCCCGTTAGGGTCGGAACCAATGAATCCAGTTATTACCTTTAGTCCTTTATGTTCAGAAAAATACTTTTTTATAAGATCTTCTGTCATTTTGAAGTCGACCTTTGCCTTACCAAAGTCAGAATCGGTTCTGATAATTTTCCGGGCATCTGTATAAAGTGCATCCTGGATATCAAGACGAAGTATTTCAGTGAGAATATATGCTGATAGGCGTTCGCCGAAGCTGAGCACAAGGTCTTTTGTGCGGGGTGTTACTTCCGCCAGTAGAACGGCGCCTTTGACGATATCTGACAATTCGTTGCAGAGCGACATTATCTCAGCCATCACCCCCGGATGGTTTTCCACAGGCAGCAACGTCCGAGCAGTCTCAAGGTGCCTCTCTTCTATTTCCCTGATGATCTCATCGCAACTACCGGGGTTTTCAGTTACAGCCATGCACAGTTCAATAAGGCGGTCTGTTATTCCACCCATAGCCGAAACCACAACTGCAATCTCATTTCCTTCCGAAATATTATGCCGGATTATTTCAATAACCTTTCTAATCTTATCGGCATCTGCAACTGAACTACCTCCGAATTTTAAAATTTTCATGGGTAAATAATTTTAATAAATGTTTTAAGCTTCATAATTTCAATCCATTAATTGTCTTGCCTGTAAATCCTCTTTTTTTGTTTTGACCCAAGGAACACCTGAGAGTGGTTTGTGGTAGTCTATTCAGACTCTCCCAACCGCATTGCCAGGTGAGACCATAAGGTTCAAAAAAAAGCCATCCCCGGTTTTTCCGGGGATGGCTGCAATTACAAATCTCTATCTGCATCTACAGAGCACAGCATCCCCGGTACAACATCGTGCCTGTTGTAACGGTAGTGGTACCTGTGCCGGTAGAAAAAATTCTCTTCATCATCATTCTTTACTTTGCAAAAATAAACCTTTTAATTAAAAACAAATAAAAAATTAATAATTTTTTTTTGAAAAAAATTATTATCTTTCATTTAATGGTATATATTGCCTTATTCCATAAACATTTTTAAATGCAGGCCTGATTATTCTTTTGGCCGAGAATGTAAGTTCTTCTATGCGGTGAGCGCACCAGCCGGCAATTCTTGCCATAGCAAAAAGTGGCGTATAAAGGTCTTTCGGTATACCGATGCAGGAATAGACAAAACCTGAATAGAAGTCGACATTCACACATACGGTTTTATCGTTCTGGTCGCCCTTGAATTTTCTGAAGACATCAGGTGTCAGTTCCTCTACAAGGCAGTAAAGATCAAATTCATCGATGCGTCCCGACTCTGCAGCCAGTTCGCGTGCCTTTTCTTTTAAAAGTACAGCCCGAGGGTCGGAAATTGTATACACTGCATGCCCCACACCGTAAATCTTACCTGAAAAGTCATTCGCCTCTTTCCTTAATATTTTCATCAGGTAATTTTCAACTTCCTCTTTGTCTTTCCAGTCCTTCACGTTTTCCTTGATATTTTCCATCATAAGCAGCACTTTCAGGTTGGCTCCGCCGTGAAGCGGGCCCTTCAGGGAGCCTATGGCTGCCGTAACTGCTGAATAAATATCAGTTTCGGTTGAACTTGTCACCCTCATCGTAAATGTGGAGTTATTACCACCCCCGTGTTCGGCATGCAATACCAGTGCAAGGTCGACCATATCAGCCTGAAGCTTTGTGTAAGCTTTATCCCCTTTGATGAGATGCAGGAAATTTTCTGCTGCGGACAGTTGCATCTGAGGATGGCGTATCGACAGAGTCTTTCCATAGTATGCATGTCGGAGCGCCTGGTATGAATAAGCGATAATACAAGGAAATTTTGCAATCAGATTGAGCGATTGCCTTATCATGTTATCAAGAGAAATATTATCCGGGTCGTCATCAAGGGTGTAGAGCCCGAGCACAGACCTTGCAAGAATATTGAGCACATCTTTACCCTTCAGGGAGAGAATCATGTTATTTATGAAATGGTCGGGCAGAGGCCTTAGCGAAGCCAGATATGAAGAGAATTGCTCCAGTTCGCCTTTTGTCGGAAGCCTTCCTGCCAACAGCAGAAAAACGGTTTCATCAAAACCGTGCCTGTTTTCTTTCTGAAAACCATGGGTTATCTCCTCAATGTCGATACCCCTGTATAGCAACCTGCCCGGGACAGGGATAACCTTACCATCCTTCTTTTCATAGCCGACAACGTCGCCTATATTTGTCAGTCCCACGAGAACACCTGTGCGGTCGCTGTTTCGCAATCCCCGCTTAACATCGTACTTCTCGAAAAGTTCGTTATCGATCTGACACGATTCCCGCACAGACTCCTCAAACATTCTGAAAAAATCATTCTCATTCATCTTCTTAAATTTTTACATGGCCTTTATTATTTCATCAGCAAACTCAGATGTCTTGAGCAATACAGCATTTTCCATAAGGCGGTGAAAATCGTATGTTACTTTACCTGCCGAGATTGCGGCCTCAAGGCCGTCGTGAATCTTTCGGGCAGCTTCATTCCATCCTATATATTCAAGCATTAATGCACCTGAAAGGATTACCGATCCGGGATTTACTTTATCCTGTCCGGCATATTTAGGTGCAGTGCCATGAGTGGCTTCAAACACAGCGTGACCGGTGTCGAAGTTTATGTTTGCCCCAGGCGCTATACCTATCCCCCCAACAATTGCTGCAAGGGCATCGGAGATATAATCGCCGTTTAGATTCAGGGTGGCTATCACAGAATATTCAGCAGGGCGCGTAAGTATCTGCTGGAGAAATGCATCGGTGATGACATCCTTTATTATTACCTTCCCTTCCTCTCCGGCTTTTTTAAGTTCTTCATCAGCTTTTGCTGTACCACTTGCTTTCTCTATTGCACGGTATTGTTCCCATGTGAAAACAAACTCTCCGAACTCCCTTTCGGCAAGTTCATATCCCCACTTCATGAAAGCCCCTTCGGTAAACTTCATAATATTCCCTTTGTGAACAAGTGTGACCGAAGGCAGCTTTCTCTCAATAGCAAACCTTATTGCCTGGCGGACAAGCCGTTCGGTTCCTTCAATTGATACGGGTTTAACAGCGAAAGATGACGTCCGGGGAAATCTTATTTTTTTTACTCCCATTTCTGAAATGAGGAAATCCCTGAATTTTTCAGTGGCTGGTTCTCCTGCCATAAACTCGATACCTGCATAAATATCTTCAGTATTTTCCCTGAAGATGTGCATATCGACAAGCTCAGGGTGTTTTACCGGGCTTGGGACTCCTCTGTAATATCTTACAGGGCGGTAACATACATAAAGGTCGAGTTCCTGTCTCAATGCCACATTTAACGAACGTATACCCTCACCCACAGGTGTGGTGAGCGGTCCTTTGATGCCAACCAGATAATCCCTGAATGCACCCACAGTCTCTTCAGGCAGCCATTTTCCTGTTCGATTAAATGCTTTCTCGCCTGCCAGCACCTCCATCCATTCAATCTTCCTTTTTCCCCTGTATGATTTATCCACTGCAGAGTCAATTACGCGCACTGCCGCACGCCATATATCGGGTCCAGTTCCGTCACCCTCAATAAAAGGAATAACAGGATTATCAGGCACAACAAGCCGTCCATTTTCAAATGTTATTTTTCCGGGTTTCATCATCTGTACAATAATGTTTCATACTGTAAAATATCTATTCTTTATAAGCTTTCCTTATCACATTCAATGCACTTCCTTCCCTGAACCATTCAATCTGTTTTTCGCTATATGAGTGCAAAAGAGGTATCTCCTCTTTTGTTCCATCGGAATGCCTTAGTACCAGCTTCAGAGTGCTTCCGGGTGCAATCTTTGTTATTCCGGTTATATCCACACGGTCATCCTCTCTCACCCGGTCGTAGTCATCCGGATTCATAAAAGTCAGAGCAAGAACCCCCTGTTTCTTGAGATTAGTCTCATGAATGCGGGCAAACAACTTCGCAATAATTGCCTTTACACCAAGAAATCTTGCCTCCATAGCGGCATGCTCGCGCGATGATCCCTCTCCGAAATTCTCTCCTGCTATAACCACAGAACCGGTGCCGGTATCTCTGTAAGCCTTTGCTGCAGCAGGAACCGGTGAATATTCTCCGGTCAACTGGTTTAAAACACTGTTTGTCAAATTATTGAATGCGTTTACAGCACCTGTCATGTAATTTTCAGAGATATTTTCCAGATGTCCACGGTATTTAAGCCATGGACCTGCCATTGAAATATGGTCGGTTGTACATTTACCTTTAACTTTAATAAGAAGATATAAGCCTTGAAAATCCTTTCCGTTCCAGGGTTCGAAAGGCTTCAGTAATTGCAGCCGTTGTGAGTTAGGCGGAATAATTATTTCTGTATCTTCATCCTGAAAATTGTTTACTGCACCTGTTTCAGACATTAAACCTCTGGCATTTTCCGGAAGTTCTTTAGCTAAGGGCTCGTCAAGCATTACTAATTTACCTTCTTCATTAAGGAGTTTATCTCTCGAAGGGTCGAATGAAAGTTTTCCTGAAAATGCAATAGCAGCCGCAATTTCCGGAGAAGCAACAAACACGTGGGTATTAGGGTTACCGTCAGTACGCTTTGAAAAATTACGATTAAAGGTATGCACTATTGTATTGACTCTTTCATTATCATCTGTTTGCCTTTTCCATTGCCCGATGCATGGTCCGCAGGCATTTGCAAATATTTCTGCTCCTGCCCTGCGAAACAGATCAAGGATACCTTCCCTTGCTGCAAGAGCGCGGACAAATTCTGAACCCGGCGATACATAAATCCTTGCTACGGGTTTCAGTTTCTTTTCAAGAGCATCCTTCACCACCGAGGCAGCTTTAGACAGGTCTTCGAAAGAAGAGTTGGTGCACGAACCAATCAGTACTGCCTCAACATCTGGTGGCCAGTTATGCTCCTCTGCTTTTTTCTTCATCTCTTGCACAGTAGTGGCAAGGTCGGGTGTAAAAGGTCCATTGAGATGAGGGTCGAGCTCCGATAGATTAATCTCAATTACTCTGTCGTAATATTTTTCAGGAGCAGCATAGACTTCAGGGTCGGCCTGCAGATGCATCCTGTTTTTCAATGCGAGTTCTGCAACCTGATTTCTTCCGGTGTAGTTCAGGTAATGAACCATTGATGCATCGAAAGGAAAAACAGATGATGTTGCACCAGTCTCAGCTCCCATGTTGCAAATTGTGGCTTTTCCGGTGCAGGAGATTGATGAAGCTCCATCGCCGAAATATTCGATAACCGAACCTGTGGCACCTTTTACCGTAAGTATACCTGCCAGTTTCAGAATCACATCTTTTGGCGAGCACCATCCTGAGAGCCTTCCTGTGAGTCTCACACCGATTATTTCTGGCATCTTCAATTCCCATGGCATGCCTGTCATTGCATCCACAGCGTCAGCTCCTCCCACTCCCACGCCCATCATACCAAGTCCGCCAGCATTAGGAGTATGCGAATCTGTACCTGTAATCATACCGCCCGGGAAGGCATAGTTTTCAAGAACTATCTGATGAATTATTCCTGAGCCGGGCTTCCAGAAACTTATTCCGTACTTTCTGCAGACTGATTCGAGGAATTCATAAACTTCTTTGCCAGTTTCAACAGCTTTTTTAAGGTCCTCTTCTCCTCCCTTTTCAGCCACAATCAGGTGGTCGCAGTGAACTGAAGCCGGAATGGCAGACCTTTCGCTTCCTGCAAGAATAAACTGAAGCAGTGCCATCTGGGCAGTGGCATCCTGCATTGCAAGGCGATCGGGTCTGAAATCAGCATACTGTCCGTTTCTCATTAAATCACCATCTGTACCATCGTCATACAAATGATTGAACAGAATTTTCTCAGTAAGAGTAAGCGGCCGGCCTGCTCTTTTCCTGATTTTTCTAATTCTCTCAGGCAAAGCCTCATAAAAGGATTTTATAATTTCAAGATCGTACATGCCAGTTATTGAATGTTTCAGCTTCTTATCTGACCGTTTCCTTCAATAATCCATTTATATGTTGTAAGCTCTTCGAGTGCCATAGGACCTCTTGCATGAAGTTTTTGTGTTGAAATCCCTATCTCAGCTCCAAGGCCGAACTGTGCTCCGTCGGTGAAAGCTGTTGACGTATTGGAATATACAGCAGCTGCATCGACGAGACTGAAAAACATCTTTATTCTGTCCGGATCTTCCGAAATAATAGCTTCGCTGTGCTTTGAGCTATACCTCGAGATATGACTAATTGACTCATCAAATGAGGCAGTGGTTTTAACCGCCATCTTATAAGAAAGGAATTCCGTTCCCCACGATTCTTTTGTAGCATGCTGAAGCAGGTGTGCAGGATATTTCCCTTTCAGGGCTGAATATGCTTTTCTGTCGGCATAGATTATTACATTCTTTTCGGCGCAAAGGCTTACCAGATAAGGCAGGTCAGAGAGTCGTTTTTCATGGACTATAAGGCAGTCGAGTGCATTGCAGACGCTCACCCTGCGGGTCTTTGCATTATTGATTATTATTCTCCCCTTTTCCAGGTCGCCAAACTCGTCAAAATATGTATGGCAGATGCCGGCTCCTGTTTCTATCACAGGAACAAGCGCATTTTCCCTTACGAAATCGATGAGTGATTTTCCTCCGCGAGGTATGATAAGATCTATATAACCGCGTGCTTTCAGTAGTTGTATGGTTTCACTGCGTCCTGCCGGGAGAAGGGTTACTACATTTTTATCAATATCTTCTTTTTCCAGTATTCCGGCAATGATGTTTACCAGAGCCTTATTTGAATTTATTGCATCGCTTCCCCCTTTAAGAACACATGCATTGCCTGATTTGAAGCAGAGTGAGAAAACATCGAGCGTAACGTTTGGCCTTGCCTCATAGATCACTGCCACAACGCCAAAGGGGACGCTCACTTTTGAGATTTTAAGTCCGTTTGGGCGTACCCGCTGGTCGAGTATGCGTCCGACCGGTGATGGCAGTGATGCAACACTTCTTATATCGGATGCTATACCTTCTATTCTTTCTTTTGTCAGAAGTAGCCTGTCGTATCTGGGGTCATTCTGATCCATTTTCCTGAGGTCTTTCTCATTCTCGGAAATGATAAAAGGAATATTTTCCTCAACGGCATCAGCCAGTTTCAGAAGTACCTCATTTATCCTTCTGTTGTCAATAACAGCCATTTTACGGCCAGCTTCTGCGGCCCTTTTTAAAAGAGGGATGCAGTTCATAATTACTCAGGGATTGTATAATTAAAAAACCACAGGTTCAACACCTGCATTCTCATTTAAAACCAGATAATGATAATGTATTAGTGGTTTGCTGCATTTCTGACCTATATTCTGAATTGCCTTATCGGAATCGTATTCCGATTTGCCCAGGCCTATAGAGTTTCCTTCTTCGTCAATTATTCTGACAATATCTCCTTTTTTGAAAGATCCTTCGATGCGGGTTACACCTACAAGCAGAAGGCTTGAAGCTTTAGGACCCAGGAGGGCTTCCTTTGCTCCCTGGTTGACAACCACCACACCACGGGCGAAGGTAGCGGAATGGGCTATCCATTTCTTCACGCTGTTCCTGCGTTTACCGGCAGGCAAAAAGTGAGTATATGGTACATCTTTCCCGCGCACGATATCAGTTATAATGGAATCGCGCAAGCCGTTTGCAATAAATACCCTGACACCCTCGGAGGCAAGCCTGCGGGCATTTGAGTATTTGGTAAGCATACCGCCACGCCCGAATTCGGAGCGGAATGAAAAAATGTATTGTTCAATTCCTTCTGCATCGGGACGCACCTCCCTTATAAGCTCCGTCCCATCATCACCCGGGATACCTGTATAGATGCCGTCGACGTTGGTGAGGATTATAAGTGAGCTGCAATCCATCATTGAAGTGATAAGGCAGGAAAGTTCGTCGTTATCTGTAAACATCAGCTCATTTACTGAGATAGTATCATTTTCATTAACAATGGGGATTATTTTGTTATCGAGCATTGCCATGATACAGTTTTTCATGTTCAGATAGTGCCGCCTGTCCATAAAGCTTTCCCTTGTGGCTAGAACCTGTCCTGCAGGAATTCCATATTTTCCGAAGAAATATTGGTAATGCGACATCAGTTTTACCTGTCCCACTGCAGCAAGTATTTGCCTGGACTCCACCACACTGGTCTTCCTCGATGGGGTTATTTCCGACCTTCCGGCAGCAACGGCACCTGATGTTACAAGAATAACCTCTATCCCATTTTTGTAAAGGATAGCTAAATCTTCAACAATTCTGGAAATTCTCCATGTGTTGAGTGAACCATCGTCATTGGTCACCACGTTACTTCCAACCTTTACGGTGATACGTCCAAAATCTTCCTTTCTGTTTTTCAGTTCAACATTCATTTTTTTTAACATCCTTTTATAAAAGAGAACATATAAAATAAAATTTCTTGCAAAATTAAAATTTTTTGTAAATAATTTAAAGTTTTAACTTATAATTTTGGTTTCCTGTTTACATCTCAACCTGTGGAGAGTATCATCCTGACAATATTTTTGCAGGATAATAGAAAACCCAGGCCCCCTTTCAGGAAAATGCCAAATGGCACAAATACAGGGAGTTGGGAGTGATTACCCACTTTTTTCATCTCTGTCCTGTTTTTAGTTAACATTTTTCGTAATTTTTGTCAATTTATTTCAGGAGAGGACGACCAGGAGCCAAATGTTGAATTTTGAACCCAAAAAACTATACCATTATGAAACGCCTGATTTTATTATTAACCATCGCATCATTTTGCAATATCATTCTTGCTCAGCCTTATCCTTTTCAGGATCCAGGGCTTCCGGAAGACCAGCGCATCAGAAATCTCATATCACTGATGACGCTTGACGAAAAACTTAGTTGTCTTTCAACCCGCCTTTCAATACCAAGGCTGGGAGTTACCGGAACACGAACTATTGAAGGCCTTCACGGATTGGCTTACAGTGGTCCAGCAAACTGGGCTGTCAGAGGGCCAAAAGCTTCATACACAACAACCTTTCCTCAGGCATATGGCCTTGCCCAGACATGGGACCCCGGGCTAGTTCAGAGAGTAGCGGACTGGGAAGCCACAGAAGCAAGATATCTTGCCCAGAACGAACGTTTCAGGTCGGCAGGACTGATTGTATTTGCACCTAATGCTGATCTTGGCCGCGATATAAGGTGGGGAAGGACAGAGGAGTGTTTTGGGGAAGATCCATTCCTTAACGCTGCCATGGTGGTGGCATATGTTAAAGGTTTGCAGGGTGACCATCCTGTTTACTGGAAAACAGCCTCCCTGATGAAACATTTCCTTGCAAACAGTAATGAAAACAACCGTGCCTACAACAGTTCCAACTTCGACGACCGTCTGTTCAGGGAATACTATTCTTATACCTTCTGGAAAGGAGTTACTGAAGGTGGCTCGCAATGTTTTATGGCAGCATACAATAAATACAACGGAATTCCCTGTACCGTCCATCCTGTTTTACGCAATGTAACCATGAACGACTGGGGCCTGCGCGGTATTATCTGCACCGACGGTGGAGCCTATCGCCAGCTTATTACTACACATGCATATTACCCCTCGCTCGAAGTGGCAGCAGCAGAATGCATTAAGGCAGGAATTACGGTTTTTCTCGATAATTATATGGCCCCGCTTAAAGAGACACTCTCTAAAGGACTTGTAACCGAAAAAGAGATTGATGAAGCCATTTACGGCAACCTCCGGGTATTGCTGAAACTTGGACTGCTGGATAATTCCCCGTCAAACCCTTACACCAGGATAGGTGTGGCCGATACAACAGCTCCCTGGAGAAAAAAGGAAGCCGGCGAACTGGTGAGAGAAGCGACACGAAAATCAATAGTCCTGTGCAAGAACGAAAACATGTTACTTCCTATCAGGAAAGAAAATATTAAATCTATTGCAGTGATAGGCCCTTCATCAAATAAGGTTATCTCCGATTGGTACTCCGGCACTCCGCCCTACAGTGTTAACATACGCGACGGTTTAAAAAATGCCATTGGTGAAAATATAACATTCAGGTTTGCTATGAGCAATAAAGCTGACTCAGCAGTTATTGCAGCTAAAGAATCAGATGTGGCAATAGTATGCGTTGGAAACCACCCCATAAGTTACGGGCTTCCCTGGGGAGAAAATTATGTGGCAAGTGACGGTCGCGAAGATGTTGACCGCCAGGCAATAAGCCTTGAACAGGAAGACCTTGTGAAGCTGGTTATGAAAGCCAACCCACGCACAATACTTGTAGTTGTATCGAGTTTTCCCTATGCTATAAACTGGTCGAAAGAGCATGTGCCCGCCATTCTGCATGTGACTCAATCGAGCCAGGAACTGGGCAACGCCGTAGCTGACATTATTTTTGGTGCAGAGAGCCCGGCAGGAAGGCTGGTTCAGACATGGGTTACCTCAATAGACCAGCTGCCGCCCATCCTCGACTATAATATACGCAATGGCAGAACATACATGTATGACAAAAACCCGCCCCTCTTCCCGTTCGGTCATGGCCTCACTTATACAACATTCAAATATTCGGATCTTAAACTTTCAAAAAAGACCATCAGCAGCGGAGAAACCGTAAATGTGTCATTTACATTAACCAATACAGGCAACTACGACAGTGATGAGGTCGCACAGCTATATGTCAGTTATCCTGGCTCAAAGGTTGAGAGGCCTTTGAAACAGCTGCGGGGTTTCAGAAGAGTACATGTTAAAAAAGGTGAATCGGTAAATGTTACAATACCCCTGAAAGCAGATGAATTATGTTACTGGGATACGAACAGTGGTAAATGGAAACTAGAGAGCGGAAAGTTAAGTTTCTTTATAGGTCCTTCATCGGCCGATGTCAGGCTAAAAGGATCTCTGGAGGTAAAATAATAAAAAGGAGCTGCTAATCCTTCACCCCGGGATCCAGTCTTGAGTTCTGTCAGTTTTTTTCAGGACGATACAGACCCCCATCCTACTCTACCCCCGGGGAGGAAAAGGTGAGGATATGAATAATCTTTTTATCTTTAATTTTAATTTTAATAAAGCAATTAATCATGATCCGTCAATTTAATTATCTGATTCTTTCAATACTTATATTTCCAATGGTAGTTTCCTGTACTTCATTTAGTGGCAATTACAGAACGATTGCCCCGGATGTTCTGAAAGACAAGATTGCCGGCGGCTGGGCTGGAAAGATGATAGGTGTAACCTATGGTGCCCCAACAGAGTTCAGGGCACAGGGAAGAATTTATGAAGACCCTATAAACTGGGAGCCCTCTGACATCCATGGAAGTCTGTGGCAGGACGACATTTACGTCCAGCTCACTTTCCTGATGGCGATGGACGAATATGGAATTGATGCCCCGGCTAAGAAGTTCCAGGAGCTATTTGCAAAAGCTGGATACGGTTTATGGCATGCCAATATGCAGGCACGCAAAAACTGGTACGACAGCATCTTCCCTCCCCTGTCGGGACACCCCATGTATAACATCCATGCCGATGATATTGATTTTCAGATAGAAGCCGATTATATCGGATTTATGTGCCCGGGTATGCCGGTAACCGCTGTGGAGATAGCCGACAAAATCGGGCATATAATGAATTACGGTGACGGCGTTTATGGAGGCATATTTGTTGCCGCCCTTTATGCCGAAGCATTTTTTGAAAATGACATAATGAAGATTATTGAAAAGGCACTGCTATCAATACCGGCAGAAAGCGATTATTACAAGATAATTAAGGATGTGATCAGACTTTACAATCATTATCCGGACGATTGGCGGGCTGCCTGGAAGGAACTTGAGGATAAGTGGGGTGATGTTGACATCTGCGGTGCCGGTTCAACCTTTAATATAGATGCTAAGCTGAACGGCGCTTACATTGTGATGGGACTTCTTTACGGCGGCGGTGATCCTCTGAAGACACTTGAAATCTCAACACGGTGTGGTCAGGATTCCGACTGCAACCCGTCGAATGCTATGGCGGTGCTGGGTGTGATAAAAGGATTTAGAGGTCTGCCTGAAGATATGCAGAAAGGGGTGAAAGCCTTCGCCGATTCGAACTTCATTCACACAACTTACTCATTCAATAAGGCTGTAGAGAGTACATACAAATATGCTCTTCAGCATATTGAAAAAGGAGGCGGGACGATATCGGGTAAAAAGATAACGGTAAAGGTTCAGGAGCCCCTGGCACCGCAGCTGGAGGTTGCCTTCCCCGATGTGGTTTTCGACAGGAGATTGCCTGTTTTTGACAACAGTGAATGGGTCTTCAGGGGAAACTGGAAGGTGCACGAAGTGACGGGCAGGGATGGTAAACCACGCAGGCAGTCGATGGTTTCTGGCAAAGCAGGTGATGAGGCAGAAATAACCTTTACCGGCACCGGTATTTCCATTGAAGGTAACTGGTGGCGCGACGGCGGGATGGCTGATATTTTTGTTGATGGCAAGCTGCACCGCACTATTGATACATATTACGATTTCGCACGCCAGCAGCATACAACAAGCATCTGGCATGTGATGCACCTGGAACCGGGTGAGCATAAAGTGAAAATTGTTGTTAAAGGCGGTAAGAGACCCGAATCGTACGGAACCAATGTGTACCTTACATCTGCAACAATTTTCAGAACCGAGAAAAAGAAAAATGAAGGATACAAGTTTTCGTTTGAGAAATAATAAATAATTAATTATCAATATTTTATCTTTTATTTTAAAAACCATGTTCATTCCACAATCTTACCCACTGGCAGTTGTTTTATGTGTCATCACCATGCTTTGCTGGGGCTCCTGGGGTAACACCCAGAAGCTTGC
>JBASIK010000018.1:0-13071 GCA_049654745.1 Bacteroidales bacterium | reverse complement strand
GTATAATATCGCTTACACTGCTCGAGAGAAGCGGAATAAAATCTGCGTTAATCAAACCTGCATAGCCCTGCCTGATGCCCATAACTTCAAGCCCATGATATATTGCAGTTCTTACAACCGCTCTTATTGCGGCATTCATACCTGGAGCATCTCCACCCGATGTTAAAACTCCTATCTTCTTTATTTTTCCCATTTTTAATTGATTATAATTCAGCCCGCAAAGGTAGTGTTTTTCTGCTTAGATTGTTAATTGGGAGATTAAATATTAAATGAAGAAATTGCCTCACTTACTTTTCTGATAAGCCATCCTGGAGTGGATGTTGCTCCGCATATTCCTGCTTTCTGTTTTCCGATGAACCATTCTTTTTTGATATCTCCGGGTGACGAAACGAAATATGATTCGGGATTAACATTTTTACAGATTGAAAAGAGCATTTTACCGTTAGAGCTTTCTTTACCGCTTACAAATATTATTATGTCGTGTGAACGCGCAAATGATTCCAGATGTGGCTGGCGATGTGAGACCTGAGTGCAGATTGTCCGGTGCACGGTCAGCAGTTTCCCGGGGTCGGGTTCACCATATTCTTTGATTTTCTTCCTCATTTTTTCAGCCAGAGCCTCGTATGCTTCTGGATTCATGGTTGTCTGGGAAAAAAGATGTATCTTCTTACTGAAATCTATTCTGTCGAGGTTTATCTCTCCATCAGTTAGTAATGCATTATTATCGGTTTGTCCTATGAGGCCAAGCACTTCGGCATGCCCTGGTTTGCCGTAGATAACGACTTGTCCGCCCTTTATTTTTGTTTCTTCCCATGTTTGTCTGATCTTTTGCTGAAGTCTTTTCACAATGGGGCAGGTAGCATCAATAAGTGTGATGCCGTTTTCCTTTGCTATTCTGTAGGTTTCGGGAGGTTCTCCGTGGGCTCTTATCAGTACCTTGCAATCTTGCAGGCTCCGGAACTCAGCATAATTAATAGTTTTAAGACCCATTTTGCTGAGCCGCTCTACTTCTATATCATTATGCACAATCTGTCCGAGGGAAAAAATTTTTTCGCCAGCCATTAATGCCTTTTCGGCTGTTTCAACAGCATTTCTTACACCGAAACAGAATCCTGAATTTTCATCTATCTCAATCACCATGCAATTTCTCCTGAATTATACCCCTGATCCATTCCATCTGTTCTTCAACGGTCATATTTGTATTATCAAGTATGATGGCATCTTTTGCTTTTCGCAGTGGACTGATTTCACGGTTTTCATCAGCGACATCCCGTTCAATGATATTCTTTTTGATTTCCCTGTAGTCGACAGGCTGTCCTTTTGCCTGCAGCTCGTCAAAGCGCCTCTGCGCCCTTGTATCAACCGATGCTGTCATGAATATTTTTATATCGGCATCCGGAAAAACAACAGTTCCTATATCACGACCGTCCATCACTATACCCTTAAAAACGCCAATCTGCCTCTGAAGTTCAACCATCCTTGTCCTTACTTCGGGTATCTGACTTATCCTGCTTACGAAGTTTGACACCTCAATACTTCTGATTTCATTTTCAACATTTTCAGAATTTAACCATGTTTCATATTCACCCTTATCAGGATTGTAAACGAAGGTTATGTGAATATCCTTAAGTGAGTTTTTTATTCCTTCGGTGTCGATACCGTTTTTGGTAATAAACCCTTTCCTCAGACAGTAGAGAGTGACAGCCCTGTACATGGCTCCGCTGTCGATATATATGTAATTCAATTCCTTAGCTATGGCCTTTGCAAATGTGCTTTTACCGCATGAAGAGTAACCATCAATTGCTATGATAAGTTTCTTTTTCATTATAACTATAAAAAATACCGGATCTGGATTTTATTTCTTTATAGAATTAAGTGTACCATATCCGGGATGTTTTTAATTTTTTTGGAAAATTTAATCGAATATATAAAAAACCTGAAAAGAAATTATTGACAGTTGTCAGGATTCATTTTGTATTGTTCATAACAGATACTGGTTGCTCTTAGCTAGCTATAAATTTTCAGTCACCACCTTCACATTCCTGAACATATACTGATTGTCGCTTATTCGCAGGGGTTTGCCACTGGCTGTGGTAACATTCCTGAGAATCACTTCCCTAGTTATTACATAAGGAAATTTTTCCTGGTAGGTTTCATCTGTCATTTTCGGATTGAAGTTTGCAAATATAGCCGGACCCGGATAATTATCAGGATGATTTGAATCGTCTATTTTAAGATTCTCGATTATAATCCTTTCAGGCATATAACAGACATATCCGAAATCATGTTGTCCGGTATATGAGCCTCCAATCAGGCTGGCGGTTATAGGTCTACCTCCGGCTGGCACGAAGGTGCAGTTGCGTATGATGAACTCGCCCTGCCATGTGCTTCCGTAATCGGAACGGAGATTGATTAAATTCCTGCCGTATATGGTGGAGTTCTCAACTAAAAAGGTACCCGTACCTATGGCATTTATACCCTGATGCCCCAGGGTTGAATTGCGGATAGTGGCATTGGCAACCCCCATGTGGGCATCGAAACGCGAAAAAATACAGTTGTCAAGAATGAGATTCTTACAGTAATTGGAGCCCATTAAACCCCAGAATCTGCTGTCTTTGATATCATTTGTCTGGGTGCAGTTTATAAATGATACATTAATTGCACGGTTAAGTGAGATGTCGTAGGTCCCCATTGAGACACTGACACCTGCTGAACCAATGGTTTCATAGACTTTATGTCCGGTAAAGACACAATTTTGTACTGTAACAAAGGCGCAGTCGCCTATATTGATAAAACCACCGTACGGTGCACCATGATCGCCTTCGCCTGTAATAAAGTGCTGCAGGCCGTCAACAACAACATGTGAACGCCTTATTGCAATACCACGGCTGTAATAATTGTATTTCGATTCTGCACTGTTGGCTATGGTGGTGAAACGGCCACCCCTTAAAGTCAGGGTAGTCTTTTCAATAGGGAGTGCAGTGATAGCTGTGACACGGTCGAAATCCCATATTATTGGAGCATTCATATCCACATTGCCCTCAGCGTCGACAATAAAAATATCCGTTTGTGGGGAGCCGTTATTTTGGTTGGGACCAAACCGAATATAGCGCCTGACGTTTGAATCGGTGACGGCAATAAGGCATGGCCCGGGCAGCCGGATATCAACCTTCGGCTGGTTCTTTTTAAGATAAGTGATACCCTCAGGCTTAAATGGTTTCAGAGTGGAACTGACCAGAAATATATTTGCATTACGGTTCTGTACTTCAGAGTCATCAATGATAAAGGCAGCATTGCCAAAATCAGTGTCTGTCTGTATAACTGCAGTCCGGCTTTTTCCTCCGATATAATAAGTTGCTTTATCGTCAGCTTTTACTTTCAACCCATACTGATTTGCAAAAGCATGAGCAGCCGCAATAGCATCGATGTCATCGGTTTTGCCGTCGCCTATGGCACCGAAATCGCTGTATCGAACAACCCCCTTCGATTGTAACCGTTTTGCATCTTTGGGTGATATGTTTATAATCAACTCTCCTTTTTCACCAGTACTTACTCGAATTTTACCTTTCCCGTTTATTATCACAACATCTTCAGATCCAGCCCTTGATTGTCCATAGGCTATACCAAACAGACAGGCAAACAAAATGAGAAAAAAAATATCTTTCATAAAACTCTATTTTTTTGATTACCGGAAATCAAAAATAACTATTTACATCAAATCATATAAAGAATATCATTTTTTAATGGGCCGGCCGGGTCGGAGTGAAAGGGTAAAATGATTTGAGGCACCGGCAAGGTGATATGTTGCCCTCCCAAAGCCAAAGCTCAGAAATGAGGTATTGATGCCAAAACCCCATGAAAAACCTACTGTTGAAACTTTCGATTCGACCTGCAGTTCTTTTCTTCGCTGGTAATTGTACCCCAGAGAAAAGTAAAAGTTTTTGTGCGGTATAAACTCGGTCCCGGCAATGACATGCCTTAATAGCTTTTCTGAAAAACCTGCTTTTTCATAAGTGCCGGTGTTATCACTGCCATATGAATTTGTAAGATCAAATTTTTCGAGGTGCCTGAGTGTGAGAGAAAACCTGAAGGGACCGTGGGCAAGGCGGTGCGAGACACCTGCCATTATTTCAAACGGAAGTTTTTCGCGTGTGTCACCTGTATAAGTAGTGACCTGGAAGCCAGCATTTTTTACAACAATCCCCGCAGAAGTAAGATTGTTCTTCGAATGCCATGCGGTACCTATATCAAGGGCAACACCGAAAGAAGTATATTTTTCAAGATGGGACAGAACCGGCTTCAGACAGACGCCAACTGAGAAAACGGTATCGAATATCTTCGACCAGTGAAGCGACATTGCATATTCTGCCGCTGAAAAGGAACCAGTTATGTTACCCGATTCGTCAGCTTCCTTGAAGGTGCCATAATTAAGATATATTAACCCTGCCGCAAAATTTCCTGCCCGGGGAAACGACATCGAATACATAGTCATTCCGTAATTTATGCCTGCCAGATAATTTACATAGTTAAGAACAAGACTTTTGTTCATATCTTCCGAAAGAAGAGCCGGATTGCCATGTGCCATGTTAAGGTCATCGTCGTAAATGGAAACATTCGTACCTCCGAGTGAAGCTACACGGCTTGAATAGGTCAGATTAAGGAATTCATATGTGTTGTCACCCCCGGTCTGAGATTTCAGAGGTTGCAGCATAAACACCAGCAAAATGGCAATATATATTTTACGGGCTGTCACGCTATTTTAATTATGTATAATAAATTCTAACGGAATTAACGTTTTAAAAGTATCAGAAAATCTTAAGATTATGCTGTTTTACCCGTAATAACCAGTGCCTCATCGATTTTTTTCTTCCTGCCATTTATTTGTGTTAGAAAAATACCGCAAATGACAATTATCATTCCTATTATATTCTGGAGATTAAGCACATTTCCAAAAATAATGAATGAAAAGATAGCAGTGAATATTGGAATTATGTTTGTAAAAGGATTTACCCTCGAAACACCGATCTGCTGCACTGAATAGGCAAAAAATATGAACGCACCGCATGATGCAAAAAGTGCCAGTTCAATAATTGGAATAAAAGATTTCAGGTTATGAGGTGTATTTAAAAATTCTTTCAGATCTGAAAGAAGGAAAACAGGCAGGAAAAGAATTACTCCTATTATGTTCTGAACATTAACTATAAATACAGGACTGTATGAACCTACAAGTTTGCCCAGTGTGATGTTAAACCCTGCTGCCGAACATACAGCAAGACCCAGCAGGAGTAATCCTTTGATATTGAATGTAAGGGAACCGTTTCTGTCGACAACAAAAACAATTATTCCTATGAATGAGAGAAGAATACCTATATAATTTATCAGCTTCAGCTTTTCTCCGAAAAAGAGCCAGGCGGCAAGTGCAACCACAGCTGGAATTGTGGAAATTACAACTGAACCGGTTGTTGAAGTGACATAAGTAAGTCCATGGCTCTCTCCTATGAAATAAAGAAAAGGTTCAAAAACAGCCAGAATAAGAAACAGTTTCCGGTCTTCCTTTCTTATTGGAACGAATTCCTTCCTGATCGCAAGATAGGAGGTAAGAAATATTGTCGCAAAAATAAGTCTGAGAAAAATAATAGTCATCGGAGGGTAATTTTCGTTTGCCATCTTAAACCAGATGAACGAAAATGACCAGAATATCATCGCAAAAAAGACTGCAGCATAGGTTCTTAAAAGTTTCATTACCGGTTAAAAGTAGAAGCAATTATTACAAAAAAACGGGGTGAATTTAAAGCATATTTTCAACATTTTTGAATCAGTTGAAACAAAATTGAAAAAGCAGGTTTCGAACGGCTATTTTTAATTTTCCTGAAAAGCTATATAAATATTTGAAATAAAGTATTATAACAATGTTATATATTTCGAACAGATGAAAAAAACAGAGCTCCGATGGTTTGAAGGTGAATCATTAATTATTATATTTGCCGCCTCAAAGAAAAAACAATAACAAAAAGAATCTCATAATGAAAATTCTGGTTTGTATCAGCAATGTACCCGACACAACCACTAAAATTAAGTTGTCGGCCGACGGTAAGACCATTGACACTGCAGGTATTCAATGGGTGATAAATCCATGGGATGAGCTGTCGCTTACAAGGGCACTTGAATTAAAAGATGATCCTGCTGCAGGAGTTACTTTAGTCACCGTGGCACATGTGGGTACCTCATCTTCAGAGCCTACCATACGCAAAGCATTGGCTATAGGAGCTGATGATGCCATAAGAGTCAATGCAGAACCTGCCGATGCATATTTTGTTGCAGCTCAGGTTGCAGCAGTTCTGGAAAAGGAACAGTATGATATTATTTTGTGCGGCATTGAGTCGAGTGATTATAATGGCTCACTCACAGGCGGTATGATTGCCGAATTTCTTGGCATACCTTCTGTTTCATCTGTTTCATCTCTCAGAATTGAAAACGGCAAACCAGTAATAGTAAGAGAGATAGATGGAGGCAAGGAAACCCTTTCCCTGCCTGTGCCATTTGTTGCAGTTGTTCAGAAAGGTATTGCAAAAGAACCAAGAATTGCATCAATGCGGGGAATCATGTCTGCCCGTACAAAACAGATAAGAGTCTATGAACCTGTGGCCGTAAATCCACTCACAGAGATCGTTATGTACGAAAAACCCGCACCGAGAGCAGCATGTAAATTCATCAGTCCGGATAACCCTGCCGAACTGATACACCTGCTCCAGAATGAGGCAAAAGTTATTTAATTGTCAAATCAATCAAAAAGAAAATCATGTCAGTTTTAGTTTATACAGAAAACTGGGACGGAAAGTTTAAGAAACTTTCTTTCGAACTTGTTTCATATTCCGCTGCAATTGCAGAAATGACGAATACCGGAGTAGTTGCCCTTACAATAGGGCATGTTGAAGATGAAGAACTTAAAAAGCTCGGCAACTACGGAGCAAAGAAAGTGATATGTGTTACCGGAGATTCATTAAAATATCTTGATAATAAGATATATACATCCATTGTTGCCGGGATTGCAGAAAAAGAAAACTCAAAAGTTATTGTAT
This sequence comes from Bacteroidales bacterium, assembly GCA_049654745.1. GTDB lineage: Bacteria > Bacteroidota > Bacteroidia > Bacteroidales > VadinHA17 > LD21. The sequence continues at coordinate 5,992 of JBASIK010000018.1, read as the reverse complement.
TTTCCAATAATAATTCAGGAAAAGCTATCGCTCCGGGAGTGGCGGTTAGACTTAAGGCGGGAGTGGCAGCAGCTGTAAACACTCTTCCTTCCAGCGTGGAACCTTTTACTGTTCGCAAAAAGGTCTATTCGGGTAATGCCTTCGCCCATACTGTAATAAAATCAGAAATAAAAATCCTTACCCTTCTGCAGAATTCATACGACATAAAAGAAACAGTAAACAATGCCGAAATTGAAAGAGTAGCATGGAAGGTTGAACCGGGTATGGTAAAGACGGAAGTGCTGGATGTACAGAAACAGACAGGCAAGGTATTGCTTACCGATGCTGAGATAGTTGTTTCAGGTGGCAGGGGAATGAAATCACCCGATAACTGGGGGCCACTGGTAGAACTGGCAGAACTTCTCGGCGGAGCAACTGCATGTTCGAGACCTGTTTCAGACGAAGGCTGGAGACCCCATGAAGAACATACCGGACAGACTGGTAAAATAATAGCCCCGAATCTCTACATCGCCGTGGGAATATCCGGAGCAACACAACACCTTGCAGGTATAAGTTCGTCGAAATATATTGTGGCAATAAACATCGACAAAGATGCTCCAATTTTTGAGGCAGCACAATACGGAATAGTTGGGGATGCGATGAAGGTTCTCCCAAAACTTGTTGAAGCCGTAAAGGAATTGAAAAAATAATTCCGTAAATTCATAAAATTAATCAGGATTAATCAAGGATAAATTTCATGAAATAACCATTAAATGACAGGACAGATTATTTTTATACTAGCCCTTCTTGTTACATTCGGAGTTTTCTACTATACAGTAAGCCGTATTGCAGCTCTTTTCCGTCTTACGAAACCGGCCTTTCCGGTAAAGGATTTCGGGAAGAGATTCAGCCTGATGCTGAAAGTAGCATTCGGACAGTCAAAAATCTTGCGCCGGCCAGTGGTTGGATTTCTTCATGCCCTGGTGTTCTGGGGTTTCTGTATTATTCTCCTTGGAAGCATCGAAATGGTAATTGACGGTGTTTCAGGAACAGAAAAATCTCTCAGGTTTCTGGGTCCTGTTCACGATTTCATTATGGCTGCCGGTGATATATTCGCATTACTGGTTCTCGTTTCGGTAGTGGTATTCCTGACAAGGCGTCTTTTCCTGAAAATCAAGCGCTTTGAAGGTATTGAAATGAAGAAGAAATCCCACATCGATGCATTAGTCTCGCTGTCACTTATCTTATTCCTGATGATAACCCTGCTCGGAATGAATGCCGGATATATAAAGCATGCTGAGCTGACCGGAGAAAAAATTCACGGAGTCTATCCGGTAAGCACTATTATAGCAGGATTACTGTCTGGATCAAATGCTGAACATTTCTGGCTGCTTTACCGCATTTCCTGGTGGTCGCATATTCTTACTATTTTCTTCTTTGCGAATTATCTGCCTTATTCCAAGCATTTTCATGTTTTCATGTCAATTCCCAATGTGTTTTTGTCGAGACTTGAACCATTAGGGAAACTTGCGAATATGGAAAGCGTTACAAGGGAGGTGAAGCTGATGCTTTATCCTGAAGTGGCAACATCTTCATCTGACCAGGAAGCAGCACCAGGACGCTTCGGAGTAAAAGATGTTGAAGATGTCACATGGAAAAATTATCTTGATTCTCTTTCGTGTACCGAATGCGGAAGGTGCACTTCCGTTTGTCCTGCAAATCTTACAGGAAAGAAACTTTCGCCGAGGAAAATCATGATGGATCTCAGGGCAAGGATGAAGGAGAAAGGTCCTGAAATGGTGAGAAAGGGAAGGGACTACAACGACTGGAAATCACTGTTACGTGATTATGTCTCGGAAGAAGAGTTATGGGCATGCACAACATGCAATGCGTGTGCAAGGGAATGTCCGGTAAACATCAATCACCCCTCATTAATTATTGATATGCGAAGGTACCTGGTGATGGAAGAAGGCTCAGCGCCCGGTCAGTTGAAGGCAATGTTCAGCAATATTGAAAATAACGGCGCGCCATGGCAATATTCGCCCGAAGATCGCCTTAACTGGGCAAAAGACCTTGAAATAAATATAAACTAATTAGCACCAGAAACAGTACAATAATTTTTCTTATGGAAACCCGGAAGATTGAAATACCTGTCATGTCTGAACTTTTTGCCAGGGGTGAAAAGCCTGAGTATCTGCTATGGGTAGGTTGTGCGGGTGCGTACGACGACAGGTATAAAAAGGTTGTAAGAGTATTTGTAAAGATTCTTGAATATCTCAATATCAGTTATGCTGTGCTGGGAAAGGAAGAGACCTGCAATGGCGATCCGGCCCGCAGGGCTGGGAATGAGATGCTTTTCCAGATGCAGGCTCTGCAGGTAATAGATACTCTGAACCGTTATGAGGTTAAGAAGATCCTGACAATATGCCCACATTGCTATAATGTTTTCAAAAATGAATACCCCGACCTGGGAGGCCATTATGAAGTGGTGAATTATATACAGTTCCTTAATATATGTATTGAGGAAGGGAAGCTTAAACCTGGTAAAGAAGCCTTTAAAGATTCAAGAATTACATATCATGACCCCTGTTATCTTGGGAGGGCAAATGAGGTATATGAAGAACCGAGGGAGGTTCTGAGGTCTGTTAATGCTGATTTCAGGGAAATGAAAAGAAACCGGAGCTTTGCCCTGTGTTGTGGTGCCGGAGGAGGGCAGATGTTCAAGGAAGCAGAAAAAGGCACAAAGGAGATCTTTATTGAACGTACGGAAGAGGCTCTCGAAACAGGTGCAAGTGTAATTGCCACTGCCTGTCCTTTTTGCATGACGATGATAACCGACGGGCTGAAATATAAAGGCCGTGAACAGGAAATAAAAAACCTTGATATTGCAGAGATTATAGCACAATCTCTCGGATTATAATCAAAAAAATCAAACAACCCGAAAAATGGAAAAAGACAAGCTTATACGTAGTGGTGAGTTTCTGGTAAAGGAAACTTCAGCCAGTGATATCTTCATCCCCGAAGAGTTCAATGAGGAACAAAAGATGATTGCACAGACATGCCGCGATTTTCTTGCTGCTGAAGTTTACCCTGCTATACCTCAGCTTGAGAAGGGCGACAGGGAACTAATGAAGAGTATTCTGAAGAAATCGGGCGAACTCGGGCTTATGGGTATCTCTGTTCCTGAGGAATATGGTGGGTTCGGTCAGTCATTTGTCACACAGATGCTTGCGGCCGAGACCACCGGCGCCGGTTACTCATTCTCGGTGGCATTTATGGCGCATTGTGGAATAGGTACCATGCCGATAGTTTATTACGGTAATGAAGACCAGCGGCAAAGATATGTGCAGAAGCTGGCTACAGGCGAATTTCTGGGGGCATACTGCCTCACTGAGCCTGGAGCAGGCAGCGATGCTAACTCCGGAAAAACAAACGCCCGCCCCAGCGAGGACGGGAAATACTATATATTGAACGGGCAAAAGATGTGGATTACCAATGCAGGGTTTGCCGACACACTTATTGTCTTCGCAAAAGTTGAAAACGACAGAGTACTCAGTGCCTTTATTGTTGAGTCGTCATGGCCAGGTGTTGTTATCGGCGCCGATGAACACAAAATGGGTATAAAAGGCTCTTCCACCGCACAGATATTTTTTAACGATGTGAAAGTGCCGGCTGAAAATATGCTTGGAAAGAGGGGAGAAGGATTCAGGATAGCCCTCTCAATACTTCACATGGGAAGAATAAAGCTTGGAGCCAATGTGCTGGGCGCTGCAAAAAAATCAATTACTGATTCTGTAAAATATGCAAACGAGAGAAAGCAGTTTGGTGTTCTGATTTCCAGCTTCGGGGCAATAAAATATAAACTTGCCGAACAGGTAATAAGATGCTATGCAGCCGAATCGGCAGTCTACAGGGTAAGTAAAGATATAGATGACATGATGGAAATCCTGAAGGCTGAAATGCCTGATAAAGGCAGGGCAGCTATTGAGGCTATCAGTCATTACGCCGTCGAAGCTGCTCTTCTTAAAGTTGCCGGCTCTGAAATGCTCGATTATGTTGTGGATGAGGCTGTTCAGATACACGGTGGTATGGGTTATTCAGCTGAAATGGATGTCGAAAGAAGCTACCGCGATTCAAGAATCAACAGAATATTTGAAGGTACAAACGAAATAAACCGCCTTCTCGTCTCTGATACCGCCATGAAGAGAGCAATGAAAGGAGAATTTGACCTCTTCGGACCAGCTGAAAAAAATTATAACAATCCGGATGAGTCAGTTGAAAAGCTGCAGGATAATGATGGTTATTTCGACCGCAAAAAGAAAATGATCAGAAATCTGAAGAAGGCTGCACTGCTTTGTATAAACGGTGCAACTAAAAAGTTCGAAAAAGGTCTTGTGAACGAACAGGAAGTTCTGAATAATATTACTGACATAATGATTGATACCTATCTGGCAGAATCACTGACACTGAGGGTTGAAAAACGCGAAGGCATGAAAGGAACAGACCCTGTATACAGGGATATCATAGATGTATTTGTGTATGATGCTGCATTCAGGGTAAGAAAATATGCTTCAGATGCAATATGTTCATTCGCTTCACCTGATGAGGCCGGCAGACTGCTTGAAGCGGTGGAGAAATTTACCAGAACGGATTGTCTGAATGTAAAGGATGCAAGACGAAGAATAGCCGATAAACTTATTGCTGATAACGAGTATAAATTCTGATTTTTAGAATTAATTGGTTATTTTTACTTTAAAAGTAAAAATGCATGAAAAAAGCAAGAGTTATTTTTTCTTGTTTAATAATTATATTGCTTGTATTTCAGGCATGTTCCACCGTACCGCTTACAGGAAGAAGGCAGGTTAATCTGCTGCCTGAGTCGGAGCTGATTGCTATGGGACTCACAAATTATTCCGAATTCCTTAAGGAAAATCCTCCTTCTCACGATGCATCCAGTTCAGCATTGGTGAAGGAAGTTGGTAACAATATTGCATCGGCAGTGCAGAAGTATTTTACGGATAACAGGATTGAAAGCCGTCTTGAGGGTTATGCCTGGGAATTTAACCTGGTAGAGAGCCAGGAAGCCAATGCATGGTGCATGCCCGGAGGTAAAGTTGTGGTATACAAGGGCATTCTTCCATATACTGTAGATAAAAACGGTCTGGCAGTGGTTATAAGTCATGAGATAGCCCATGCAGTAGCACGTCATGGCAATGAGCGGATGAGCCAGCAGCTTCTTGCACAGCTTGGAGGTATAGCCCTCAGCGAGGCCCTGAAAACAAAACCCGAGGAAACACGCAGCATTTTTCTGACAGCATACGGCCTTGGTTCACAGGTGGGAGTATTGTTGCCTTATTCTCGCAGGCACGAGCTTGAAGCCGACCGACTGGGACTTATTTTTATGGCTATGGCAGGCTATGATCCCCAATCGGCTGTTTCGTTCTGGGAAAGAATGGCTTCAATGGGAGGAACAAAACCACCTGAATTTCTCAGTACGCATCCATCCGATGAAACAAGGATAGCAAAAATCAAAGAGGCTATCCCTGAGGCAATGAAATATTATAAAAAGTAGTACCAGTTTTATCAGCCTGAAGCCGCTACAGTAACGGCTGCTGAACGTGCAGCAGTAATTGCTGACAATACAGCTTTCTGAATTTCAGCAACTTCCGGATCAATCAAACCGCTCTTGTCGTTGGTTAATTGTTTTATTTTGTTACGAAGAAGTCTCCTTTCCTCTTTAGACTCAGCAATCAGCTTTTCCGATTCCGTCATCCTGACCAGACTTACCAGCATAAGCACTTCCCTGGAAGACGAATCATTATAAAGTAGAACACGTCTGATTTTATCAACAACATCTTTCTGGTTCCTTATGTCTGAAATAAAGTACCTGTTAACAGGTATGATGCCAAGAAAATAGTGTTTCTCATGCCTTAATAATCCGGATGAAGAGAGATATTTCATTGTTTCTCTGAAGATAAATCTGCTTTTCCACGAGAGCCGGTTTATCCAGTAC
>JBASIK010000017.1:0-1743 GCA_049654745.1 Bacteroidales bacterium | reverse complement strand
TCCATCCGAAGTGCTTTGCCAGAAGTCCTGCAAGGGTTGTTTTGCCGGATCCAATATTTCCTGCAATTGCGATGTGCATACATTAGTTAAATTAGAACCGTAAATTTAGAAATAAAATGACAGATATCTGATATTTTTAAAGTTTAAAAATTTTTCATACGCATTCAGACTAAAATTACTATTAACATTTTAGACCTTCAGGTTGGTTTGAACATAAGTTATGTGAAATTGGTTATTGTACTCAATTCACTATCAGGTACCAGTAATACCAGCAATTCTGTAAAGTTCTTCAATATAATCACGGCTGTTTGAGAGGCGAGGGACTTTATTTTGACCTCCAAGTTTGTTCTTTTCTTTCAGCCAGTTGTAGAAAGTTCCTCGCGGTACACTTCTGACAACTGGCATTGTGAGGTTAAGGTCTTTGAAACGTTTAGCTTCATAATCGGAATTCACCTGTTTTAGCGCTTCATCAAGTTTTTCGGTAAAAAGGGCAAGGTCGCCTGGTTCTTTTTCAAATTCAATAATCCATTCGTGCGAGCCCTTTGAAGATATACCGGTAAATACAGGGCCTGCAGTATATTCAAGTACTATTGCTCCTGTTGCATTACAGGCACATTCAATAGCCTTATCGGCGTTTTCAACAATTACTTCTTCCCCGAAAACATTGATATAGTGCCGGGTTCTACCTGAAATAATGAATTTGTGAGGGAAGAGAGATGTAAACTGAATGGTATCACCTATTAAGTATCTCCATAAGCCTCCGTTTGTGGATATTACCATGGCATAATTGGTTCCTTTTGACACTTCTCCAATTGTAAGTGCAGCATTTTTTCCGGCACTGATTTCGTTAACCGGAATAAATTCATAAAATATGCCAATATCAAGCATCAGCAGCATATCGTTCGATGAAAAGTCATCCTGGACCCCAAAAAAACCTTCGGATGCGTTGTAGGTTTCGACATATCTGAATTGTGAGTCGCTGATGAAATGCCTGAAAAGTTCTCTGTAAGGTTTGAAGCTGACTCCACCATGGAAAAAGACCTCAAGATTTGGCCAAACCTCCTTCAGGTCAGTTTTTCCGGTGTAATTTAAAATTTGCTTTATCAGTACCAGAAACCATGATGGGACACCGGTAAGGCTTGTAACATTTTGTTTGACGGTTATACGGGTTATCAGCTCAAGTTTTTTTTCAAAATCTTCAATTAAAGCGATTTTCCTGGATGGGGTTCTGATAATGTCGAACCACCATGGAGTATTTTCAATAAGTATTGCTGAGAGATCTCCATACAATGACCTGTTGCTGAAATTGTCTATTTTATGACTGCCACCGAGGATCAAGCCTTTTCCGTAAAAAATACCTGAATCAGGACGGTTATTAAGATATAATGCAATAACATCTTTCCCTCCCTGGTAATGGCATTCATGGAGTGAATCCCTGGTTATAGGAATGAATTTGCTTCTTGTTCCGGTTGTCCCCGAAGATTTTGCGAACCATTTTACTTCCCCTGGCCATAGAAGATTCTTTTCACCGTTTCTAAGTCTTTCAATAAATGGCAATAATTCTTCGTATCCCTGAATGGGGACTCTTTCCTGGAATTGTTTAATGGTTTTGATGCCTGAATATTCGTGCATGATACCCCACTCTGTTTTTGCGGCCCTGCTTATTAAATTCCTGAAAACAGCTTCCTGAATCTCTTCAGGATTCTTCCTGAAGAAGTCTATTTGCCTCAACCTGCTTTTATT
>JBASIK010000016.1:0-5268 GCA_049654745.1 Bacteroidales bacterium | reverse complement strand
CTAAAAAGAACTCTTGCAGAACAATTAACAGCAAAAACTTAAATTTACCATAAATAACCTGAATAAATAACCCTGTAAAATTACCAGAAATGAAATATGTCAGGATAGCATTGAAAATAACCTTTGTATTATGTATTGGTATATTTATATATTCTTGCACAGGGAAACAATCTGTGCAGGAAGAAAAACTATTTACACCTTCTTTTACTTCCGGTATAGAATCTTTCAGGCAGTACCGTTATCCGGAGTGGTTTCGTGACGCGAAGTTCGGCATCTGGGCTCACTGGGGCCCGCAGGCTGTTCCGCGCCAGGGCGACTGGTATGCACGAAGGCTCTACGAAGAGGGAGGGTCGGGATATAAGTATCATCTTGAACATTACGGTCATCCTTCAAAATTCGGATATAAGGATATTATTCCACTCTGGAAGGCCGAAAAATGGGACCCCGACAAACTGATGGCACTATACAAAAGAGTAGGGGCAAGATATTTTGTAAGTATGGCAACCCACCACGACAATTTTTTCCTCTGGAATTCGAAAATCCACAGGTGGAATTCTGTAAATATGGGTCCTCAGAAAGATGTTGTCGGTTTATGGCAGGAGGCGGCAAAAAAATACGGATTGCGTTTCGGAGTCTCCGAACATCTTGGAGCCAGTTTTACATGGTTTCAGGTGAGTCATGGCTCAGATAAGACGGGTCCGATGAAAGGTGTGCCATACGACGGCGCAAATCCCGAATATCAGGATCTCTATCATCCGCCCGCTGCACCTGACGACAAAGGATGGCTGACAAAAGACACAGCTTACCACAGAAGATGGCTTAACTGTATTACGGAGCTCATTGACATGTACAAACCTGACCTGCTGTACTCCGACAGTGAACTTCCCTTTGGCGAAACAGGCAGAAAAATGCTGGCACACTTTTATAATCAGGATATTGTTAAAAATAACGGCAAGCTTGAGGCTGTGTATACCTGCAAACACCTTGCATCGGAAGGGAGATGGGTGAGGGATATTGAACGAGGGGCAATGGATACCATTAGCGTCGATCCATGGCAGACCGATACTTCAATAGGCGACTGGTACTACCGTACAGGACAGAAATACATGACCGGCACACAGGTGATACAGATGCTTGTCGATATTGTGAGCAAAAACGGAAATCTCCTGCTCAACGTGGTTCAGACACCCGAAGGTGACCTGGAGCAGGATGTGCTTGACATCCTGGAAGAAATAGCTTCATGGATTGCGGTTAACGGAGAAGGTATTTATGAAACGCGACCATGGAGGGTCTATGGGGAGGGTCCTTCGATGAAGAAGCAGGAGAAAGGTCGTTTTGGAGGTGTCAGGGATGTGCGGCCCTACCAGCAGGCAGATATCAGATTCACATCAAAAGGAAACACTCTCTATGCCTTCGTAATGGAAAAGCCTTCAGAAGATATCAAAATTTCTTCTCTCGGAAAGAGAGCCTGGACTGAACCTGTCAGGGTAAGATCGGTTAAAATGCTTGGCAGTGATGAAAAGCTCAAGTGGAAACAGGAAGATAGTGCTCTGGTAATTTCCCTGCCGGCCAGGCTTCCGGAATGGAAGGTAACAGGTTTTAAAATCGAACTGAAATGAAAATTTATGATATAAATGATTCATATGTGTTTGATTAGTAAATTTTTATTTTTTCTTTTCCATAACACTCATCCCAACCTTCCCCCGGAAGGGAAGGAACGAATGAAACTTCGGAATATCATTCTGGTGTTGCTGTTTGGTGCGGTTTTTTACAATCCTGCTGCAGGTCAGACCATTTATCTTTCTCCTTCGGGGGACGATAGCAATCCAGGAACCAGAGAAAATCCCCTTGCAACACTAACAGCCGCCCGCGACAGGATAAGGGAATTACGCAAACAGGAAAGAACTACAAAACCTGTGGAGATAATTGCCCTGCCCGGCGAGTATTTTATGACACAGCCTCTTCAACTGGGAATTGAAGATTCCGGAACTGAAAACTCACCGCTAATAATAAAATCTGAAGAAGGAACGAAGGCTCTATTTAGCGGAGGCATAGAACTGAAAGGCTTTGAAAAAGTAAATGACAAATTATGGAGATGCTTCATACCGCCGGTTGCTTATTACAATTCCTACTTCGAACAACTTTACGTGAACGGACGAAGAGCAATTAGAGCGAGGGAGCCTGATGAAGGATTTGCAAGAGTTGTTAATGTTTTTGAAACTGTACTCGATAAAGGTTCAGGTAGAGCACCTTCGCTTGCAGTTCAGAAGATTGGGATCGACCCCCAGCATGCCGCAATGGTAAGAAACTTTACAGATGACGATTTCCGCAATGCCCTGATAATCTTCTACCATAACTGGGATAATACACGAAAGAGAATTCTTGGTTGCAGCAGTGATTCTGCATTTATTTTTATTGCCGGACAGGGAATGAAACCATGGAATCCCATTAACAATAAATCGAGATATTTGATTGAAAACTTCAGTGCTGCTCTCGATACTCCCGGTGAATGGTTCCTCGAAAGGTCGGGTTACCTTTATTACATCCCCCGTGAGGGCGAAACCATTGAAAACACAAAATTTGTTGCACCTGTGCTGAATGAGTTTGTAATTCTGAAAGGTGAATCACCCGATAAGCCTGTTTCCTATATTGCATTTGAAAACCTTGTTTTTCATCATGCCGGCTATAATACTCCAGCCGATGGCAACGAACCGGCTCAGGCAGCCTCTCCTGTAAGCGCCGTAATAACAGCCGATTTTGCAAATAATATCTCATTTACTGGTTGTGAAATTGCCCATACCGGAACCTATGCCTTCTGGTTCAGAAGGGCAGTGAACAATTGCCTTGTAACAAAGTGTTATATGCACGACCTGGGGGCAGGTGGCGTAAAAATAGGTGAAACGACATTGAGGCAATCGGTTAATGAACTTACACATCATATAACGGTTGACAATAACATTATTACCGATGCCGGACATGTATTTCCATGTGCTGTTGGAATAATAATATTCCACGGAAGCGATAACCGCCTCACTCACAATGAAATATCAAATCTCAGATATTCAGGCATTTCCGTGGGGTGGATCTGGGGCTATGCTTACAGTCCCTCGAAGAGAAACCTGATTGCATATAATCACATACATCACCTTGGCTGGGGAGAACTGTGTGACATGGGAGGTGTATATACACTTGGTGCTTCAGAAGGAACGGTCGTTTCAAACAATGTTATTCATCATATATATTCGTTCGATTACGGAGGCTGGGGACTCTATACCGACGAAGGCTCTTACGGAATCGTTATGGAAAAGAATTTGGTTTATCTATGTAAAAACTCCGGCTTCCACCAGCATTACGGAAAAGAAAACATAATACGCAACAACATTTTTGCCTTCAACATCAGGGCACAGCTTCAAGCTACGAGAGTTGAAGAACACAGGTCGCTGAGTTTTACCAATAATATTATATATTTCGACAGGGGAACACTTACTTACAGTAACTGGCATAAATTCAACCTTTTTACAGATTATAACTGCTACTGGGATGTGCACACAAAGGAATTAAGATTTGGTGACAGGACATTTGCGGAATGGCAGAAGGAAGGAAAGGATCTGCATTCAGTTATTGCCGATCCCATGTTTGTTGACCTGGTAAAGTTCGACTTCAGATTTAAGAATCTTTCGGTTGCACGCAGAATAAAATTCGTTCCGTTCGACTATTCACTTGCAGGCGTTTATGGTGATGATGAATGGAAAAAGAAAGCTGTACTTGACCCTGAACTGATAAAAAAATTTGACGAAAGAGTGACAGAAATGGAAAAACAGGTAAAAAAATAAATGTAAATTGTAAAAAATAATTTTTAATGGATAAACCTGAACTAACCTGAAAAATAGGAGATCTATGAAAACACTCATTTTAACAATTCTGGTGGCATTATTTCCTGCACTTGTGTTTTCCCAGCAGGAGAGGAAGATCAATGTAATTGTCTTTGGGGCCCATCCCGATGATTGTGACGGGAAGGCGGGCGGAACGGCTATTGAGTTTGCAAAAAGAGGACACAATGTTCTTTTTGTTTCGGTGACTGACGGCAGTGCAGGGCACCATGAATATGGAGGAGCGCCTCTGGCAAACACACGAAAACTTGAAGCTCAGGAGGCCGGCCGCAGGTTTGGCGTTCAGTATCTTGTACTCGACCATCCCGACGGCAAACTGATGCCAACACTCGATGTAAGAGAAGAAATCATAAGACTCATCCGCCAGTGGAAAGCCGATGTTGTAATTGTGCACAGGCCAAACGACTATCACCCCGATCACAGATACACGTCTACTCTTGTACAGGATGCAGCATATATGGTTATTGTGCCGAATATTGTTCCCGATACACCACCCCTTAAAAAGAACCCGGTCTTCCTTTATATGGAGGATAATTTCAAAAAACCTCAGCCCTTCACTCCAGATATTGTGATAGATATAACCGATTCGTGGGATCAGAAGATGTATGCACTTGCAGCACATACCTCACAAATGTTTGAGTGGCTTCCTTGGACAAATGGCACCCTCAACCAGGTTCCGGCAGGTGAGAAAGAGAGGCTTGAATGGTTGAAGAAAACACGGGGGCCAGGACAGATTTCACCTGAGAAAAGAGCGGCACTCGAAAAATGGTACGGAAAGGAAAGAGCCCAGAAGGCGAAAATAGTTGAATCATTCGAGATCTGCGAATATGGACGCCGTCCCTCCGAAGACGAAATCAGGCAACTCTTCCCGATGATGGTGAAATAGTTTGCTCATAAAGGAACTAGTGCCACTATCCAGTATCCATTTTTGGGGAGTGAAAAGAAATAAATTGTCAAAGTGATTTTCTGTAATTGATACTTTTTATATGACAAACCTTAACAAAGCTGGAAGTTATCTTTTAACAATTGTAAGGATGGCTATTGGCTGGCAATTCCTTTATGAAGGTATCGCCAAAATTATTGCAGGAAACTGGACGTCAGCACCTTACCTTGCAGGCTCAAGATGGATACTTGCTCCTCTTTTTACAGCAATGGCTGACAATCAGGCTGCTGTTGCCTTTGTTGATTTTATAAACATATGGGGTATGGTGCTTGTGGGAGTCGGACTTATGCTTGGTCTTCTGTCGAGATGGGCAAGTGCAGGCGGAGCACTGATGCTTTTACTCTATTTTATAGCGTACCCTCCTATACCCGGATATATGACCGGAGTACCCACTGAAGGCAGTTATCTGTGGGTAAACAGAAACCTTATTGAACT
>JBASIK010000015.1:0-23206 GCA_049654745.1 Bacteroidales bacterium | reverse complement strand
TATTGCTGCCATCACTTTATCACACTCCTCCGGAGGCACTACAATAAGAACCTTACCTTCATTAGCCAGGTAAAGTGGGTCGAAACCCATCATCTCACATAATCCCTTTACCGGTTCATCCACGGGGATCTTATCTTCCTCAACCTCAACCCCCATATCTGTCATTGCTGAAAGTTCGTTAAGCACAGTTGCAAGTCCGCCACGGGTAAGGTCGCGCATGAAATGTACCTCGCAACCGTCATCCAGCAGCCTGCTAATGAGATGATTCAGTGAAGCACAGTCAGAAACCACCTGTGAAGTAAAGCTAAGCTGTTTTCTGGCTCCCATAACGGCAATGGAATGGTTTCCAACCGGACCGTTGATTATCAGCCTGTCGCCCGGCTTCACTTTTACAGCAGTTCCGATATGGCTGCATCCATCTCTTATTACACCTGCACCCGTTGTGGTAATGAAAATTTTATCGCACTTACCCTTCTCCACCACCTTTGTATCACCAGCAACTATTTTTACACCCGCATTCTTTGCTTCCAGTGCCATCGATTCAACTATCGTAATCAGGTCTTTAACCGGAAATCCTTCTTCTATAATAAATGATGCTGTGAGGTAAAGCGGTATGGCTCCTGCCACTGCCAGGTCATTTACTGTGCCACATACTGCCAGCTTTCCGATGTTCCCGCCGGGAAAAAATATTGGTTCAATCACATACGAATCGGTTGTGAAAGCCATTTCCCTGCCTGTTATATTTGCGATTGCCGAATCGGTAAAAGGTTCATTCATACCGAAGCGGATTGCAAATATCTCCCTTATAAGTTCTCCTGTAAGTCTACCTCCGCTACCGTGATTTAGTGTGATATATTCATCCATTCCTTCTGTATTTATAAAATGCATTGCATGCACCTTCTGCAGATACCATACACGCACCAACCGGATTATCAGGTGTACACACTCCAGCAAATAGCCTGCAGTCTGTAGGTCTTTTTCTTCCTCTCAGAACCTCACCACATAAACATGAAGTATTCTCCCGCAGATTTTCCGATAAACCTTTCAGATTAAAAACCTTTTCGGCATCATATGCAGAATATTTATCATTTATCTTAAGTCCGCTCCTCTCTATTGTACCAAGGCCTCTCCATTCGTTGCTGGCAAGTGTAAAAACCTCATCCATTATCTTCTGCGCCTTTAAATTGCCTTCTACAGTGACAGCCCTCGAATACTGAATCTCTGTCAAAAATTTATGGTTGTTGACCTGCCTTATCAGCATCAGAACTGACATCATTATATCAACAGGTTCAAAACCTGAGATTACACATCCAAGATTGTATTTTTCTGAAATAAATCTGAAAACTTTTGAACCCGTAATTGTTGATACGTGACCAGGGCAGATAAAACCGTTTATTTCAGTTCCGTCACAAATTATAGCCTCCATGGCCGGTGGCATGATTTTATGTGCGCTCAGAACGAAGAAATTTCCGGTGCCTGATTCTTTAGCCTTTATTATTGCTGCAGCGGTACCAGGAGCTGTGGTTTCAAAGCCGATACCTAAAAAAATCACTTTCTTTCCTTTGCTGGCTATGGCTATTTCGAGGGCTTCAAGAGCCGAAAAGACAATTCTGACATCGGCTCCATGTGCTTTCTCTTTCTCAAGTGATGACACAGAACCGGGTACCCTTATCAGATCGCCGAAAGATGTGATTATTACATCTTTTTGTGATGCCAGTTCAATGGCTCTGTCAATTGTGGTAATGGGTGTCACGCATACAGGGCAGCCTGGACCCGACAGAAGGGTGACATTGGGCGGAAGCAGTGACGGTATGCCGAAACGGTGAATAGCTGCAGTGTGACCTCCACACACCTCCATAAATATATATGAGCCAATGGCTTCCCTGCGGATCTTTTTCTCCAGCGTCCTGACCAATTTGACGTCGCGGTACTCGTCAATATACTTCATAACAAAAGATTAATCAGCCTGTTCTTCCATCTCTTCGAGCAGGCCAAGAATCTCCCTGGCTTCATCTTCTTTTATCTTCTGAATTGCAAAACCTGCATGAAGGAGTACATAATCGCCAGGTTTTACATCGTCAAGTAACTGGAGTCCTGCCTTAAATATTGTACCACCAACCGACACATCTGCCATGTCGCCGTTAATCTCAATAACTTTTGCTGGAAGACTCAGGCACATATCATTTAAATTTTGATGCAACTGCAAGCTGTCCAAGAGCTATACCACCATCGTTGGCAGGAACGAGCATATTTGTAAAGACATCGAATCCTGCTTCTGAGAGCAGTTCTGAAGTTTTTTCGAGGAGATATTTATTCTGAAAAACACCTCCCGAAAGCACCACCTTATTAATTGACATTTCTGTTCTTATCTTTTCTGCCACCACGAGTGAAGCTCTTGCGACTGTATTGTGAAACTTTGCCGAAATATACGATAATTCATTCTTTTCAGATTCTTCAAGTATCGCTTTTATTGCAGGTGCGAAACTTAAGGTTTCGGTGAGTTCAAAAGGAAAATAATCATCTGTTGTTTCTTTTATGGCTGATTCCAGCCTCATCGGGGCTTCTGAGTCGAAGGAAGAGACCGTACAAAGTCCGAGCAATGCAGAAACAGCATCAAAGAGCCGGCCAGCAGCTGAACTAAGAGGCGTATTAATATTCTTATCTATCATTTCCCTGATAATTTCCATACTTTGCCTTCCAACAGACCTGAAAGCAGGGATTTTTTCGTAATTAAAACTGTTGCCGAAATATTTATATATGTATGAAAAGGCTGTTCGCCATGGCTCATCTGCCACTTTATCTCCTCCTGGCAGGGGTATATAGTCAAAGTGAGTGTACCTGACAAATTCTCTGATGTCAGCCACAAGAAACTCTCCACCCCAAATATTTCCGTCGGTTCCGTAGCCTGTTCCATCGAAGCTGATGCCTATAACTTTCTCATCGAGACGATTTTCTACAAGGCATGAGGCAATATGTGCATGATGGTGCTGGACTTTTATTACAGGAATATTGTATTCTTTTTCAAGTTCTCCGGCATACACTGACGAAAGGTAATCGGGATGAAGGTCGCAGGCGATTATCTGTGGTTCAAACAGGAACATATTACGGAATCTATTTATTGATTCTTTTAAAAAATCATAAGCAGGCATGTTTTTCAGGTCGCCGATATGCTGGCTCATTATTGCCTGCTCTCCTTTTCCGATGCAGAAGCAGTTTTTTTGCTCTGCGCCCAGTGCAAGGACGCCTTCGGCATCAAAATCAAGGTCAACAGGTGATGGGACGTATCCCCTTGCGCGCCTGATGATTCGGGGTTTGCCAGCTGCAACACGTATCACAGAATCATCGGCACGGTTTACAATTTCCCTGTTGTATGAAAGGAGTGCGCCGGCAACGGGCAAAAGAATCTTCCGGGCAGCATCATCATCCTTTATCACAGGTTCTTCCGAGATATTACCGCTTGTAAAAACTATTGCCGGAGTTTTAAGATGTCTGAAAAGCAGATAATGAAACGGCATATATGGAAGTATGGCACCTATTGTGCCAAGGTTACTATTGACTTCGCGTGGTAATTCTTTTTTTTGCCGCAGAATGGCCACAGGCCTGCGCCACGATGTCAGTTCCTCAAGTTCTGTATTATTGGCATGGCAGAATTCCAGAAGTGCTGACGTGTCCCTGAACATCACGGCAAAAGGTTTTGCGTCGCGGTGTTTGCGTTGCCTTAGTTTTGCTACTGCTGTTGCGTCAAGGGCATTACAAACAAGATGGTATCCTCCCTGTCCCTTTACTGCGATAGTTTCGCCCCTGTGTATCCTATCAGTAACTGTTATGATAATATCACTGATGTTTTCTATTTTCCCATCTGGCCCCTCATATATATATTGTGGTCCGCAACGATTGCACGCAACAGGCTGGGCATGAAATCTTCTGTCGCTGATATTGTGGTACTCCGACTCGCACTTGGGACACATCCTGAAGTATTTCATTGAAGTGGTTTGCCTGTCGTAAGGCAGACTCTCAATAATTGTGAACCTCGGTCCGCAGTTGGTGCAGTTTACAAAGGGATAATCGATACGTGAGGGGTCATTGACCATATCCGAAAGGCATTCGGAGCAAACTGCAATATCTGGACTTATTTCTGTTATCTGGGCACCGCCGTTGATGCTTGGCGCTATCCGGAAATCAGCAAAGCCTGAAAGTTCTCTAAGCTTAATTTCGATCGATTTTATCTGAGAAGCCTGGGGTGCAAGTTTTACTATTTTTTCCTGAAATTCTGTAATCTTTTCTTCAGGACCTTCAACAATAATCAGTACTCCATTAGTCCTGTTATCAACCATTCCCTTAAGGTTAAGGGAATTTGCAAGGCGGTAGATAAAAGGTCTGAACCCGACACCCTGTACGAGTCCCTTAACCATTATTTCATATCCCCGTATAATAGTTCGATGTTTTTGAGTCCTTCAATCTTCAGCTGGTGGTGAACGTAATAGATAACGCTTTCAAGTTCATCGCACAGGTTAACGTTATTTACAATTACATTGGGAGGTGTCTTAAGCAGGACTGGAGCAAAGTTTACTATTCCCTTTATTCCCGCTTTTACAAGGTCGTCGCACACCTGCTGTGCTGATATTTCGGGAACAGCAATTATAGCAACCTTAACCTTAAAACGTTGTATTATTTCTTTTAGCCTGTCCATTCCATAAACAGGTATTTCCGTGCGGGCTTTCTGTTTGAATGGATCGATATCGAAAGTTGCTACAATATTCATGTTTCTTTGAAGAAACTTACTGTATTTCGAAAGTGCCATCCCGAGGTTTCCCATGCCTATAAGTACAATATTGTGTTCCCTGTTCTTGTAAAAGATGTTTTCCATTTTTTCAAGGAGTTCATCAATATCGTAGCCACCACGCTTGTTTCCTTTTATATTAAATTCGGAGAAGTCCTTCCTTACCTGGTCGGGCGACACTCCTGCTTCTTCAGCAAGGGTATAAGAAAAGACTTTTTCCATTCCCATCATTTTTAGTCTGCTAAGACAGGCCCTGTACAGGAAAATCCTTCTGAGACTGTTCTTTATAAAACTTTTTGTGAATCTTTTCACAATATATATTCCTTTAAATTTATTGCTGATGCAAGTTAAAAAAATTTTTTTAATTTACAATACCTTTATAATATATTGTTATATAGTTATTTATTATTTTTGTGATTTTTTTCACATAATTTTTTTGTTAAATTTAATCGAATATATTTTCATATTTTCTACTTTTATATGTGAACTAAATCACATAAATGGATTATTACTTAATTAACAGAAAAGACTGGGATAAAAAGCTGGAAGAACTGCTTGAATCCCATCATATTTTTGCCCCCGTACCAAATGAATTCAGTCTGGATTATGAAGTGCTCACGCCTTCGTTGATCCCTCTTGTTTCATATAACAAGCCAAAACCAGCCTCCCCGCTTAAAATCTTTTTCACACCTATTAAAGAAAATGTAACCTCTCTGGAGAAAGATGAAAAACCTATAATAATTTTAGGTGTACCTAACTGCGATGTGGAAGCGCTTGGCATTCTCGATGAAATTTACCTTGATGAAAGTTTTGAAGACATATTTTACAGGAAACGCCGGAAGAAGACTCTGATAATTAGTGCCGACTGTTTTGATGTACAGGAGCACTGTCATTGCACCTCTTACGGAGTCAAACCCTGGAGTGAACAGAGGGCCGACCTTGCTGTTGCATTTGTCAAAGACAAGATTATACTGAGGGTTACTTCAGAAAAGGGGAAAACATTTGTTACTGAAACCCTGCAGGCTTCTCCTTTAAATGACAATGGACTGATATCCAGCATAGAAAACCGTCACAGAGAGATTGAAGATCTCCTCAACCGCACAAACAAAGAGCTTCCAAACTATAAAGAAACAGGTCGGCTTGTAAAATCTTCTTCAAAAGCAATTTGGGTAAAGCACTCATCAACCTGTGTATCATGCGGAGCCTGTACAACAATATGTCCAACCTGCACCTGTTTTCTGTTGATTGATAAACCAGGGTTTCATAAAGTGAAACAGATGGATGCCTGCCAGTATCCGGGATTTGAAAAGACTGCCGGAGGTGAAGACCCGCTGAAAGAACTGCACGAGCGTTTCAGAAACAGATATATGTGCAAGTATGTCTGGAAACCTGAAAAGTTCAAACATATCGCCTGCACAGGCTGTGGTCGCTGCATCGAAGCATGCATTGGAAAGATTAATAAGAACAAATTATTTATAGAACTGGCTAAATAACAGATTATGCCGGCTGAAAAAAACATATACAAACCTATAAGGGCAAAACTGGTTGACGTAATAGTTGAGTCACCGACTATCAAGACTTTTGTTCTTATTCCTGAAGAAGAGTTCTCCTTTAAAACCGGGCAGTTTATCGAGCTTTCTGTTGATGGTATTGGTGAAGCCCCTTTCACTCCGTCATCATCACCGCTTGTAAAGGACAAAATAGAGGTGACGGTGATGAAAACCGGATATGTCACGGAATATATGCACAACCTTAAGCCCGGTGCAATAATGGGCATAAGGGGTCCGTATGGCAGGGGTTATCCGGTTGAAAAATTTCATGATAAAGAAATCCTTGTTGTGGGAGGAGGTTGCGGGTTTGCACCTATCCGTTCACTTCTGTATAACCTTGCGGCTATTACCGACAAACTAAGAAAAGTAACTCTCTGCTATGGTTCAAAAACACCTGAAGATTGCATTTACAAGCCTTACATAGCTGAACTCAGGAAGATACCAAAATTTGAAGTCTTCCGAAGTGTCGACAGAGGTGACAATACATGGACAGAGAAAGTAGGCGTAGTAACTGTACTGCTCGACGATGTAAAAGTTGATATTAAAAATTCCGTTGCAGTGGTGTGCGGGCCTCCCATCATGATGAAATTCAGCACACTTAAATTACTGGAAATGGGATATCCGGAACATGACATTTATCTCTCGATGGAGAAGAACATGTCTTGCGGCCTTGGAAAATGCGGGCACTGCATGATGGGCAAATATTTTGTCTGCAAAGATGGGCCTGTCTTTACCTACGATGAAATTAAGGATCAACCTCATATATGGAGCTGAGATGGCACGAAGGATACTTATTGACATGATAAAATTGCGTGAAGCACTGGTTGAAAAGCATGATATGCCGGTGCCCGAGGCAGTCTATTACCCTGTTCCCAACCGCAACGGGTTGAAAACGATAAGGGAACTTGCCGTCTTCAGGTACTCATGCCGCAAATGTGAAGATGCACCCTGCATCGCCGCATGCCCTGCCGATGCACTCGAGAAGGATGAAGATGGCATTATAAACCGCCACATCAACCTGTGCGTCTCATGCAAGTCGTGTGTCACCATATGCCCCTTCGGAACCATGATGACAGATTTCTTCAAGCATCACAGAAACAAGGACCTGTATTTTGACCTGACCGACAGCGATGAAATTGAAAAATTCATTGCTGCCTGCCCGCCCGGAACTGTGACATTCACAGATATAAAAGAATCACCGGAGGAAAATATCTTCAAGCTTAACGACAGAGTACTTATAAAAGATTTTATTTACAAATCTGATAAATAACAAACATGGCAGTTAACCTGTTTTATTTTCTTGTCTTCCCCGGCCTGCTGTTTTCAGCAGTAGTCGGAGCCTTTCTTTCCTGGTTCGACAGGAAAATCACGGCCAGGGTACAGTTCCGCAAAGGACCTCCCCTGTTACAGCCATTCTACGACTTCTTTAAGCTCCTGCTGGTAAAGGAAACCATTTTGCCGAAACAGGGGTCGCCTGTTGTTTTTCTTCTTGCACCTGTTTTTGCCGTGTTTGGAGCAACAACTGCTGCAGTGCTGATCCTGTTGCCACTTTTAAATATCTCTTCAGGCTTCAGGGGTGACCTTATCGTCATCTTCTACCTGCTCACAATACCATCGTTTTCATATGTGATAGGTTCACTCGCCTCAGGTAACCCCCTTGCAGCAGTGGGAGGCTCACGCGAGATGAAACTGATACTCAGCTACGAATCAACTTTCCTGCTTGTAATTGCAGGCGTAATAATAAAAGCCTCCCAGTACTTCGACCTTAATTCAATTATAACCATACAGCATAACTCAAAACCATTTATCGAAAGTGTATCAGGCGTAATTCTATTTATCATAGCAATCTTTTGCATCC
Organism: Bacteroidales bacterium; assembly: GCA_049654745.1. GTDB lineage: Bacteria > Bacteroidota > Bacteroidia > Bacteroidales > VadinHA17 > LD21. The sequence goes on along the minus strand of JBASIK010000015.1, from coordinate 15,018 downwards.
AGGCAAAGCTCGGACTTGTTCCTTTTGATATGTCCGAGGCTGAAACAGAAATAACCGAAGGTACATTCATCGAATATTCCGGAGCTCCTTATGCTCTGATAAAACTGACGAAATATATAATGCTGTTCATTCTTCCGGCTTTTCTGACAGCCCTGCTACTGAACGGATTTGTACTTAATGGAATAGGTATCTTATGGGCTGTAGTGAAAATCCTTGGAATTGTGCTCCTGCTTACTCTTATCAGGAACACAAATCCACGACTGAAAATTAAGCAGGCAGTAAGTTTCTTCCTCGTTTGGATGAACCTGCTTGCTATTCTGGCAATAGTTCTTGCATATTTTGGATATTAAAAAACAGATACGTGGGATTCAAAAGTTTTTGTTTTAAAAAGTCACTCTGGGTGTTCCATTTCGGCGGTGCATCGTGTAACAACTGCGACATTGAAATACTCGACTGCCTTACACCGCGATATGATCTGGAACGTTTCGGCATTCTGCTCGTTGGGAGTATCAGACATGCCGATGTGCTGCTGGTCAACGGTTCAATTAATATGCGCGACAGGGACCGTTTGATTGAAATCTATAACCAGGCCCCCAAACCAATCCTTGTAGTGGCAATAGGTGCATGCGGATGCACAGGGGGAATATTTGCCGAAGGCAACACTTTTGCCGGTCCCGTCGACAAGATAATACCGGTCGATGCCTATATTCCCGGTTGCCCCCCGAAACCGGAAGCAATAATTGCAGGCCTGGTGAAACTGGTAAACAGTAGCAATCCATTTAAACGTGATAAATAATGATTAGAATAAAATGCATGAATTGAATAACCAGAAACAACATAAATGACCACTGAAGAAATAATAACAGGATTAAAAGAAAAATTTGGCCCGGAGATAACGGACACAATTAGACGTAATGAAAAACGGTATGTGGTATCGATAAACCCGGGTGCGTTGCTGAAGGTGGCTGATTATCTCTACAGGGAGGCTGGGTGCAGGTTTATTATTGCAACTGCACTTCATACAAAAAGAGGCTTTGAAATTCATTACCATTTCAGCAAAGATGCTACCGGATTGGTACTAAACATCCACGTTGTTCTGAGCCACGAAAAGCCGCAGATTGAATCGCTATCAAACATGTTTAACGCATCCAACTGGATTGAAAGGGAGATGCATGAACTGTTCGGGATCGATTTTCTGAATCATCCCAATCAGGAAAAACTGATATCAGAAGGCAACTGGGCTGAGGGAGTTTATCCTTACAGAAAAGATTTTAAAAAGAACTGAAATGAGCAAGAAATTTCTCATACCAATTGGTCCTTATCACCCCCTACAGGAAGAGCCTGAGCTTTTCAAACTTTACTGTGAGGGAGAGATAGTAAAGGATATCAAATGGGAAACAGGTTATAATCACAGGGGTATTGAAAAACTCTCAGAATCAAAAACATACGACCAGGTCTTTTTCCTTGTTGAAAGAATATGCGGCATCTGTTCCACGTCGCATCCGTTTGCATTTGCAAATGCGGTGGAGGAAATATGCAGGATAGAAGTGCCCGACCGTGCAAAGTACATAAGGAGCATCATAGGGGAGCTTGAGCGTATTCACAGTCACCTGTTATGGGTGGGGCTGGCAGGCCATTTCCTTGGATACAACACGGTTTTTATGTGGGCATGGAAATACCGCGAACCGGTACTTGACCTCTTTGAGATGATTACAGGTAACCGCAACAGTTATGCAATGTTCAAGGTTGGAGGTGTAAGAAGGGACATTGAGGCTGCAAAGATACCTGCCATTCGCAAGGTTCTGGCGGAGGTAAAAAAGAAGACTGACCTGCTGACCGGCGCAGTAATGGATGATCCTGTGATACATGCCAGAACGAAAGGTGTGGGAATACTAACAAAAGAAGACATTCTCGATTATGGTGCGGTTGGTCCTACTGCAAGGGCATCGGGCGTAGCAATAGATGTGAGGAAGGATGACCCTTACGCCGCTTATCCGCTTGTGAACTGGAAAGTCATTACTGCCGAGGAAGGGGATGTGTTTGCAAAGGCAAAAGTGAGGCTGCTCGAAATGTATGAATCAATATCAATCATCGAGCAGTGCCTCGACGGCCTGCTTAAGGAAAAGGAAGGTGACATAGCTGTAAAAGTAAAAAACATTCCTGAAGGAATGGGCACCGGGCGTGCAGAAGCACCACGCGGAGAAGTGTTCCACTGCGTCTTCTCCGATGGTTCAAATTCACCGGCACGCCACAAAATAAGGGCACCAAGCTATGTCAACATTGCCACCTTCAAAAAATCATGCATCGGTCAGAGCATTTCCGATGCTACAATATCACTTGCCGCTGTTGATCCATGCTATTGCTGTACCGAACGCATGGCGGTTGCTTACGACATCAGCACTGGTAAAAGAATTATGAACGGGGCTGAGATACTGAAAGCCTCAGCAGAAAAAACCCGTGAGATTATGTCAAAACTAAAATGAGAGTATGAACGAATACTTTTCAATAATAGTTCTCCCGGTCGTTGCAGGAATTCTTCTATTCCTGGTTCCCGACAAAATAAAAACGGCAAAGGGAATTTTTTCATTGCTAGTCAGTGTCTTTACCTTCTGGCTGGCATTCAAAATCTACAACCTGGATGAGGCAAAACTGGACCTCAAAGCTTTATTGCCGGCTTCTCTGATTCCAGCTTCACTATCACCCGGCATCAGCTCATTCTTTGCCTTCAGATGCGATAACCTGGCCAAACTTATCATTCTGTTTGTCAGCCTCTTTGCATTTCTGATCCTGCTCTATTCGCTGGTTTATGTCAAAGGCGGGAGGATAAAAAACTATTATGAATATTTCATGCTCACGCTGGGCTGTTCATATGGCGCAGTACTTTCAGACAATCTGCTAATCTTCTTAACCTTCTGGGGAATACTGGGTATTACCCTTTACAAACTTATACAGGGCAACAACGAGGAGAGCTCGGCAACAGCAAAGAAGACATTAATACTGATTGGAGCGTCGGACAGTATAATGATTATTGGTATAGCCATTCTCTGGAAGATGACTGGCTTTATCAACATGAGTGAAATACAGGTTCCGACTGGCACAGCGCTGGGTTGCACTGCTTTTCTCGCCCTTATTGTCGGCAGTTTTACAAAAGCAGGTGCCTTTCCGTTCCACACATGGGTGCCCGACTATGCAAAAGATGCTCCTGCATCATCATCGGCATACCTACCTGCCTCGCTCGATAAACTCCTTGGAATATATTTTCTCGCAAGAATAGTAACCGGACTCTTTATACCGGGTGAATGGATGACTCTTTTGTTGCTTACACTTGGAGTGTCAACTATTATAACGGCAGTAATGATGGCGCTGATTCAACACAATTACAAACAACTACTTGGCTATCATGCTGTTTCGCAGGTAGGATATATGATTCTCGGATTAAGTCTGGGCTCATTTATCGGCATTGCGGCAGGACTGTTCCATATGGTAAACCATGCCCTTTATAAGAGTGGTCTCTTCCTTTCAGCCGGTGCCGTTGAGCATCGCACCGGAAAAAACGATCTGGAGGACCTGGGAGGGCTTTCAAAGGCAATGCCATTGACGTTTTTTGCTGCCCTCATATGCGCCATGTCAATATCGGGTATTCCCCCACTTAATGGCTTCGCATCCAAATGGATGATTTATCAGGCTATTATCGACTTCGGTGGCGGAGACGGACTTCCACAGAAACTCTGGGTACTATGGCTGGTTCTTGCCGTGCTGGGTTCGGCTCTTACCCTTGCAAGTTTTATAAAGTTCATAGGAGGTATCTTCCTTGGGAGGCGAAAACCTGAATTTGAAAATGTAAGCGAAGTACCTGCTCCGATGTGGATACCTTTCACTGTTATTGCACTCCTTTGCATCACTTTTGGCGTTTTTGCCACGAAGCTGGTGGTTCCTCACCTGCTGATGCCAGTTACAGGTGAGTTTGAGTTTTCAGGCTTCTGGAACTCCGGGTTCGTATCGCTGCTTGTTCTGGTTTCAATTGTTGCGGGAGCACTTATTTATCTTGCTACCGGCATAAAGAAGTTTAGAACATCCGATAGCTTCATCGGAGGCGAAAAGTTTTACGAACAGACTGCCTATCCTGCACCTGAATTTTACAAAACACTGCTGGAATTCAGATTCCTGTCATCCATCTACAGGAAGGCACAGGAGAAATGGTTCGACATATACGATCTGTCGAAAAAAGCTGTGCTGTGGTGCAGTCATTTATTAAGCAATGCTCATACCGGTGTTCTGTCGGTTTATGCGATATGGGTTATTGCTGGTTTGCTGATTATGTTACTGATTATGATATAATAAGGCAATTATGGAACTGGCTCTTTCGGTTATTCTGGTTTTAATGATACTTGGGGCGCTGTTTGCCATCCATGCAAAAGACCTGCTCTCGGCGGTCATTTCCTGCAGCATTGTCGGATACGGACTGGTAATATGTTTTCTGTTGCTGAGGGCACCCGACCTGGCAATAGTTCAGATAGTGGTTGAGACTATCACACTGGTGATAATGGTGGCTGTAGTACTCGACAGCACACGACAGGAGCCCTTCACTAAGCCCGATCCTCACGACTATGTTGCCATAGCAACAGCATTGCTGCTGATTGTTTCCGTCTTCTTTCTTCTGAAGGCAGCAACAGGTTCACTCGACCCATTCGGAGAAGGCTCCATGAGAATGGCAAAACACTATATCGAAGGTGCAGCAGATAAGACCGGCAGTGCAAACCTTGTAACTGGAGTAATCTTCGACTTCAGAGGGTATGATACCCTGGGCGAGGCAACGGTTCTTGTGACAGCAGTGCTTGGAGCATTGACGATACTGAGAATCAGAGGGAAGAAATAAATATAGAATATTGAACAAAGAAAAGATATTTTGAAACTTATAATTCGTTAACCGGTTTTTGATATTCAAAACAATACGTCGATGAAAGGAATGACACTGATAGTAAAGAAAACAACCCAGCTGATTGCTGGAATAGTATTTCTTTACGGCATTTACATAATTGTTCACGGGCATCTTACTCCGGGAGGTGGTTTTGCCGGAGGGGTAATTGTGGCCGGCTCGTTCATACTACTTATACTTGCCTATGGAAGTGACTTTATGCATCTTACCAGAGAGGAAACCGGCTCGACCATTACCGAAAACCTCGGTATCCTGCTTGCCCTTATGATAGCGCTGGCAGGCATGATAACCGGAATGAAGGTTTTCTTCTTTAACTGGCTGCCCCACGGAACAGTTGGAGAACTTGTCAGCGCCGGAGTAATTCCACTTTACAACATATTTGTCGGCATGGAGGTCGCAGCCTCAATTCTGACAATCTTCCTTGCATTGTTAATATTTAAAGAGGAGGTAACAAAATGGTAGTCTACCTGCTTTGCTTCATATTATTCCTTGTCGGACTCTACGGAGTGATAACCAGAAGAAACCTGGTAAAAATCGTCATTTCGCTCTCGATAATGGAATTCAGTATTTTTCTGTTTCTTGCACTAATCGGCTTCGTGCACGACGGTGTTGTACCGATAGTCGATCCTGCAAACCCTGATGCCAGATATGTGGATCCACTACCCCAGGCAATGGTGCTTACAGCAATTGTGATAGGGCTTGCAACCACAGCAATGCTTATGTCAGTAATAATCAGAATATACAGGAAATATAAAACTCTGGATATCAGAGAAATAAAAAATCTAAGAGGATAAAAGATGAATCCGCTGATACCATTATTTGTTGCTGTTCCGCTGGCAGGAGCTTTCCTGACGATGATTTTCGGAAAATTTGTAAAAAACCTTAACAGGTATATCGGACTCATTGTCCTGTTGTTCCTTGCCATAATAAGTTATTATTCTATAGTTACAGTTTCTGGCACTGTTTCGGTTTACAAGGTTGGAGGCTGGGAACCTATTAACGGTATTCCGATAGGCATCTACATGGTAATGGACAGCCTGGCAGCCATCCTTCTTTGCATTATAAACACCATTGGACTGCTGGCTGTCTTCTATTCATTTACTTATATCAGCCAGTACACCTCCGAAAATTATTTTTATGCCTTATTCTGCCTGATGGTAGCTGGAATGAATGGTGTTGTGCTCAGCGGCGACCTGTTCAACATATACGTCTTCCTCGAGATTTCAGCAATATCTTCCTATGCGCTTGTGGCATTCGGCGTCGAAAGGGAACAGCTCGAAGCAACGTTCAAATATCAGGTTCTTGGCGGACTTGCTTCGCTGCTTATTCTGCTTGGTATAGGATTCATCTACTGGAAAGCTAAGACACTCAATCTTGCTGACATTAAGGTTGCCCTCGGGTCTGCCCCTGAAAAGACCCATTATCTCCTTGTGCAGATGCTTCTTCTGAGTGGTTTCGGACTGAAAGCAGCCATCATTCCTTTTCATGCATGGTTACCCGACGCACATTCATCGGCTCCCTCGCCAATTTCTGCAATGCTTTCGGGCGTGCTGATAAAAGCTGCCGGTATCTATGTGATACTCAGACTCTTCTTTAATATGTTCATTATCAGCGAAGAAGTGGCAATACTGATTACCACTCTCGGTGCTCTCTCAATGGCTGTAGGTGTATTCCTTGCTATAGGCCAGTGGGATATCAAGAGGCTTCTTGCATATCACAGCATCAGCCAGATGGGATATGTTGTAATGTCGGTGGGAGTAGGAATGATTCTTATTGCAAGGAACACAAAGCCTGAGGTTGCATCTCTTGCTATTGCAGGCGGTCTGTTTCATCTTATAAACCATGCCGCCTTCAAGAGCCTTCTCTTTCTCAATGCTGGTGCCATCGAGTACAGAACAGGAACGCGCAACCTGCAAGAAATGGGTGGATTATCACAGTTAATGCCGGCAACCTCATCAACCTCTTTCGTGGCATCGATGGCAATATCAGGTATCCCACCATTCAATGGATTTTTCAGTAAACTGATCATCATCATAGCCGCAATAATGGCTAAATTTTACCTGCTGGCACTTATTGCAGTGATTGTCAGTATAATCACTCTTGCATCATTTATGAAGTTCCAGAGGTATGCATTCTACAACAAAGAGGTACAGAAGGATGAAAAAAGTCCGAAAGAAGTACCCTTCCCCATGGTCGCCAGCATGGTTACACTTGGTATTCTGTGTCTTCTTCTCAGCCTGCTTGTATTGCCTCAGGTGAGGGATATTGTTCTTAAACCGGCAATAGATATTTTGATGAATTCACAAATGTACATTTCACCAATATTAGGAATGTGATATGAGATATGTGGCATTTTTTATTCTTGGTCTGGTATTCTGGTTGCTGTTAACCTTCAAATTGACAGTGGCAAACCTTATTGTCGGAGCAGTGGCTTCTTTGCTCTGCACTCTAATTTTTGCAAGATATTATTTTACGGGTGTCGTGAAATTTATTCAGCCACAGCGGTGGTTCTGGTTTCTGGTTTACCTTGTCAGGTTTATTTTCTCCTGCATCAAAGCCAACCTCGATGTGGCTTACAGGGTACTTCACCCTAAAATGCCAATAAGGCCGGGTATTGTGAAAGTTAAAACAAGTCTGAAATCGGACTTTGCCAAAACCCTTCTTGCAAATTCAATTACCATGACACCCGGTACATTGACAGTAGATATAATTGACGACTATTTCTATATACACTGGATCTACATTCGTTCTGAAGATCCGGAGGTTTATACAAAGATGATAATGGGTGCTTTTGAAAAGTATATTAAAAAATTTGCTGAATGAACACCTGGCTTGAAATACTGTTGTATGTGCAGATTGCCCTGAGTGGCGTTTGCCTTTACCGGATCATCCGGGGTCCGACTATACCCGACAGGATGGTTGCAATTGATATATTCGGAATACTTGTGGTGGGCGTATGTGCCATAATCTCAATCCTTACAGGCAAAAAGTTTATTGTTGATATCGGTATTGCATGGATTATATTGAGTTTTATCGGCACATTAACACTTGCCAAATATCTTAGCGGTAAAAAATTAAATGAATGACTATGGTTGCAATGATTATTATAAGTATAGGTGTCCTTTTCAATTTTTTCGGATGTATTGGGCTTGTAAGACTCCCTGATGTGTACAACAGGCTTCAGGCAGCCACAAAATGCGTCACTCTCGGATGCTGCAGCATCCTTCTGGGTGTGTTTATTCATTTCGGATTTACAGATGCAGGAATCAAGGGGCTTATCGCAATCCCCCTCCTGTTCTTCAGTGCTACTGTTGCTGCTCATGCACTGATACGCGGCACCTATCATTTCGGTGTTAAAATGAGCGATAAGAGTGTTAAGGACGATTATAAAAGTGCCTCAAAATGAAACCAAAAATACGTGAACTGAAAGAAGCGCTGGTTTCACTGTTCTCGCCGGCATACACAACAAAGTTTCCAGCTGTGGAGCATGTTCCCTTCGAAAAATTCAGAGGGAAACCGGTAGTTGACAACGAAAACTGCGTTGGATGCGAAACGTGTGCAAATGTTTGTCCACCACATGCCATAACCTTCACCGACGATACTGCAAAGGGTGTACGTATAATCAAAAGAGACTACGGAAAATGTATTTTTTGCGGACAATGTGAAGAACACTGTATAACGCAGAAAGGAGTAAAGCTTTCTGATAAAATATTTGATCTTGCTGTACTCGACCGCTCAAAAAATGTTGAATACCAGGAGAAAGAACTTCTCATCTGCAAAAACTGCGGCGCTGTTATTACGACAAAAGAACACCTGATGTTTCTGCATAAAAAACTTGGTCCAAAAGCCTTTGCTTCTGTTTTGAACCTTAATGTTCTGAATGAAAAACTGAAACTTGCCGAAGGAGAGGATGTTGAAGTTGAGGTGAAAGATCATCTTAAAAGGAAAGATATGTTTAACATCCTCTGTCCCAACTGCCTGAGACTCGTGCTGGTAAAATACCTTTAGGGAGTGATTCCAGATCTGCAAAAACTGTTGTCGCAACCCGGCAAAAAGATTCTTTTTGTTGGTATCGGTAATTTGCTTAAAAGTGACGACGGTGCAGGAGTTTATATCAGCCGCAGAATAAGAGAAACTGAAAAAATTTCAGCCCTCACCGTTGAGATGAGCATAGAAAATTATATCGGAAAGATAAATTCCTTACAACCTGACATTCTGGTACTCATTGACTGTGCCGACATGGGCGAACCACCGGGAACCATCAAACTGCTCAAACTTGACGAGATAAAGGATTTCACTACCAACACACATAATATCTCACTTAAAAGGATTTCTGAATTTTTCAATGCCCAGGTATTTATTCTGGGAATTCAGCCCCTGAGTGTTGCTTTTGGTGAAAAAATTTCGTATATTGTTGCCAGATCAGCAAAGAATATTATCAGACAGATAAATAATTATAAAACAATTAAATAAAGAGGAGGTCACCATGGCAGTTGAATATTTATGCAAAGCATGCAGGGGACACCTTAACGTAAAAACTTCAATCGTCCTGGCAGCACAAAAAATGAACAGTTCCCAGAGAGGGCTTGTATTTCTCAATCCGGAAATCGGAAATTATACTGTTACCACACATCCTTCGTTTCAACTGAAGGAAGGTGAGGAGTATATTTTTACATGTCCGATTTGCCACTCGTTGCTCAACAGCGCGAAATATGACCATCTGGTCAGAATAATTATGGTTGATGAGGATAAGAAGGAGTATGACATTTACTTCTCCGATGTAGCAGGCGAAAAATGCACTTACAAAATAAGAAATTCAGAACTTGAGGAGAAAATCGGACCCGATGCCGACCGTTATTCAAAATATTTTGAGGTACCTGAAGAAGACAGAAAATATCTGTAATTCCGTAAACAATTAATTTCAGGTTTCCGCAACTTATCATTTATCGCCATGAACGCAAGCAATTAAAAATTGGGTTGCGTTCTTTTTTATTTTAGAAATATTTATTCATTCCCAAATAGTTTTAATTTTGCCCGGGTTAAAAACATATTCATCATGACTGACACAAGCAAGCTCTGTGCCGACAACATCAGGATTCTTTCAATGGCAATGGTTGAAAAGGCAAAATCGGGTCACCCAGGAGGCGCTATGGGCGGAGCCGACTTTATCCACATCCTTTTCTCGGAATATCTAAATTTCGACCCCGACGATCCCGAATGGATAAACCGCGACAGGTTTTTCCTTGATCCAGGACATATGTCGCCGATGCTCTATTCAGTACTCACCCTGACAGGACATTTTACAATTGATGACATTAAAAGCTTCCGGCAGTGGGGTAGTCCTACGCCAGGGCATCCAGAACTTGACCGCAAAAGGATGATTGAAAACACCTCCGGTCCGCTTGGACAGGGGCACACCATTGCCGTTGGTGCTGCAATAGCTGAAAGATTTCTTGCTGCCAGGTTCGGTGAACTCTTCTCACATAAAATTTTCACATTTATATCTGATGGAGGAATACAGGAAGAGATATCACAGGGAGCAGGCCGTCTGGCAGGGCACCTTGGGCTGCATAATCTCATTATGTTTTACGACTCAAATGATATTCAGCTCTCAACCGAAACAAAAGCTGTTACCTCCGAAGACACAGCCATGAAGTACCGTGCGTGGGGCTGGAACGTTCTGCAAATTGATGGCAACGACCATAATCAGATCCGTAAAGCTCTCGATGCAGCATTAATCGAAAAAGAGAAGCCTACTATCATCATAGGTAAAACCATTATGGGTAAAGGTCTGCTCGATAAAGATGGTAACAGTTTTGAGAGAAAGACGTCGACGCATGGCATGCCTGTAAGTGAAGCAGGCGCTTCGTTTGAGAAATCAGTGATTAATCTTGGTGGTAACCCTGATGAGCCATTTAAGATTTTCGATGAAGTAAAAGACTATTACAGAAAAGTGCTTGAAAGGAAACGGGAAAAAGCGCGTGAATGGAAAATGAAGATGGCAGAATGGGAAAAGGCAAATCCTGAACTGGCCAGTAAGCTTAAAGATTTCTATTCGGGAAAGGTGCCTGAGATTGATTTCAGCCAGATAAAGCAGAAAGAAAACATCGCAACAAGAGCTGCTTCTGCAGCAGTACTTGAAGTACTGGCAACAAAGGTTGAAAACATGATTGTTGCATCGGCTGACCTTTCAAACTCTGATAAGACTGACGGTTTTCTGAAAAAGACAAAACCATTTGCAAAGGGTGATTTCTCAGGTGCATTTCTTAATGCTGGCGTGTCGGAGCTGACCATGGCTGCGGTTATGAACGGAATGGCACTTCACGGGGGAGTCATCCCGGCTTGCGGTACATTCCTTGTCTTTTCCGACTATATGAAACCGGCGGTGCGTCTGGCATGTCTCATGAGTCTGCCGGTTATATATATCTGGACCCATGATGCCTTCCGCGTTGGGGAAGACGGGCCAACTCACCAGCCTGTTGAACAGGAAGCGCAGCTGAGGTTGATGGAGCACCTCAAAAACCACCACGGCGAAAATAGCATGCTTGTCTTAAGACCTGCCGATGCCACCGAGACAACCGTAGCGTGGAAGCTTGCACTGGAAAACCGCCGCACACCCACCGCACTGCTTCTCTCACGGCAAAACATCAAAGACCTCCCCTCCCCTTCAGGTAACAGATATAATGACGCCCTCGGCCTGTACAAAGGAGCATATATTGTGGAAGACTGCGAGGGCCAGCCAGATGTCATCCTGGTAGCCTGCGGCTCAGAAGTTTCCACACTTGTGGATAGTGCAACACTGCTGAAGAAAGATGGTATTAAGGCAAGAATAGTATCTGCCCCATCAGAAGGACTCTTCAGAAGACAATCTACAGAATACAGAAAATCAGTCATTCCGGATAACATACCTGTGTTCGGCCTCACTGCAGGTATTCCAGTAACTCTGCTGGGCCTTGCCGGACAGAAAGGGAAAATTTGGGGACTCGAGACATTCGGATACTCAGCTCCCTACAAAGTGCTCGATGAGAAGTTCGGATTCACAGCAGAAAATGTTTACAGACAGGTAATAGGGCTCCTTGCCCGGTAAGTAAGCAAAATTCATACAGTCCGGAGATTTCTGTGAGTATTTATGGTTTCTTTCTTAAAAAACTCAAGAAAGGAAAATATTTTCCTTCAAAATATTAATTATATTTATTGAGCATGTTCCACTGAAATGAAAAAGATTTTCCTGGCAATAATAATATTTTGCTTTCCGGCAGTTTTTAAGACTACATGTCAGCAAGATTCCGTTCTTGCAAACCAGGATATCAACATTACCAGAACCGTTGATACGAAGCTTTTCGACAGTGATGAACTTCTTGAAATCACTTTGAAATTTGACATAACCACATTCAAAAGAAAAAGATCTGTTACAGAATATCTTGATGCCGTGATATCATACCTCACCGACACGCAGGATACCATTTATCAGAATATTAAAGTAAGGGCACGGGGTGAGTTCAGGCGCACATTCTGTGATTTTCCGCCTGTGCATCTTAATTTCAGACTGAAAGATACAATCAGCGGACAATTCAGTGGCATTGACAAACTGAAACTGGTCCCATACTGCAAGCCGGGTTATGAGGATTATGTTCTCAGGGAATATCTTGTTTACAAATTGTATAATGTACTTACCGATTACAGCTTAAGGGTAAGGCTTCTGCGAATAAAATATATCAATTCTGCAAAGCCTGAGGCGAAGCCCATTACGCAATTTGGTTTCGTAATTGAGCCCGTATCCCTTTTTGAAAAACGAACGGGTTCAACTGAAGTAAAAACAAAAGTCCCGCAGCGAATGATAAGGGAAGAGATGATGAACAGGGTTTCAATATTTAATTACATGATCGGTAACACCGACTGGTCGGTTCCAGCGATGCACAATGTGATTGTCTTCAGCCAGCCTCATACAGGTCCGAAGGATCTCGGAACAATACTTCCTTACGACTTTGATTTTTCAGGAATAGTAAATGCTGAATATGCACATCCTTTTGAAAGCTTGCCAATAAAATCTATTCGCGAAAGGCTTTATCTTGGGCTTTGCAGAAGTGAAGAAAGCTTTACAAAATCGCTGGCTGAGTTTGTTGAAAAAAAGGAAAAATTTTACAACGTAATTAATTCATTTCCTTATCTTAGGGAAAAATCAAAAAAGGACATGATAATGTACCTTGAAAGTTTCTATCATGAGTTTGACAGGAAAAATACGATAGTACAAAAACTGATTAACGATTGTAAAAAGTTTAACTTATAATATGATGCAATATGTTAGAAAAACTGCTTTCAGAAGTAACCCTGGCAAATATCCTCATTCGATTTGGATTTAATTTATTGGTGCTTACCATCCTGGTCTATTTTATTTATTACAAACATTCGAAAAAAGAAGAATATCTTTTTTCATTTTACCTGATAGGAGTTGTTATATTTCTGATTTGTGCCCTATTGAAAACAGTTGATATACAGCTTGGGTTGGCACTGGGGCTATTTGCCGTTTTTGCCATTCTGCGTTTCAGAACCGTAAACTATACGGTTAAGGACATGACTTACATTTTTGCGGTTATTGGGGTATCTGTTATCAATTCACAGGCAAATGTACCGCCTCCGGTAATAGGTGCAATTGTTATTAACTCCCTGATTGTTATCATTGCATGGTTACTCGAAATTTACACCCGGAAAAGGACTCTCTCATCATTCATTATACAGTACAGAAATCTGAGTATGTTAAAGCCTGCAGCAAGGCAGGATTTACTCAGGGAACTTTCGGTTATGACGGGTTACGATATCCGGAATGTTGTAATTAAGGAGATGAATATCGAGAAAGGCAGTGCTGAACTTGAGGTATTTTTCCGCGACCAGGCAACCTGATTAAAAGCTCTGTTTACAAGATAAAAATTGATGGCCTGTGAGATTATCCGGGCCTTTTATTATTTTTGCGCTTTAAATTATGATGATGAATCCTGATATTAAGCCTGGAGTAAAAGGTATAATATTTGATTTAGACGGAACACTTGTTGATTCGATGCCGTATCATTTTGCAGGCTGGAAGAAAGCATGCGAAAAATTTGGTGCAAACATAGATCCGGCTTTCTTACGCCTGCACACAGGAAGTCCTGGATGGTTTATTGCAAATGAAATAATAAAAAACAGCAAACTTTATGGGAAGGTAAGTATTGAAGACATTCTTAAAATTAAGCTTGAGGAATTTTATAGTACCCAGCACCTTATAAAGCCAATAGAGCCTGTTGTTAATGTTGTCAAGAAATATTACGGTAAGATTCCGATGGCAATAGGCACAGGTGGCCACCGCGAAGCAGTTGAGAGAACGCTGGCTGTTACAGATCTCCGGAAATATTTCGATATCATTGTAACGGCTGATGATGTAAACAACTTCAAACCACATCCGGAAACCTTTCTTAAATGTTCTGAACTCATGGGGGTGGAACCCCGGTTCATTCAGGTTTTTGAAGACGGTGATCTTGGCATTGAGGCTGCCAGAAGAGCCGGGATGATTGTTACCGATGTGAGGGAATTTATTCCGGCAACCTGGTAATACTCAAAGCGCGCGAAATGTAGACCCGCAAGGCGGGAAGGCGCACGTAGCGAAGTGAAGTCCCGCCAAGTGGGAAGGCACACGTAGCGAAGCGGGAGGGCACAGAGAATATGATGTAAAACTAAATCCTAAAATTCGGAAGGGCTGGAGTTGAGTAGTGAGGAATGAGGGATGAGTAGAAATAAAGATTAATTCTTTGTGGAATAAAACGCACGAAGATCCTTTTTAGCTAAACTTATCGGGAACTTACAATGAGTTACAATCGAATTACAATTGAATTACATCTAATACAACTATATTTATAGTTGATATCTAAATGATTTAATACTGAATGACAATCGAGTGACCATTGAATGCCGCGCCGAGCGAAGCGAGGCGCAAATTACGTTAAATTAAATGGCACGTAGATTTACGCGGATTCTGGTTTTAACCAGAAACGCAGATTTACGCGGATCAAAAACAACTGCGCCAGGAATAAGTGAAACGGAGATCCCGATAG
>JBASIK010000014.1:0-16555 GCA_049654745.1 Bacteroidales bacterium | reverse complement strand
CAGTATATTTTCATCCATCGCCCTGAAAACCGATGAACGTGCAAAATAGTACCGGGCATCTGCAGGAAACAAAGGCAAAATGCTGTCAACATCTTTATCACTTACAAATCCGATCACAAAATGCCTGATTGAAGCCGGCACTTTCATCAACTGACTGATTACCAACCCTATACCTTCTTTGTTATGACCTGTATCACAGATAATTAACGGCTCTCGGCCGAGAACCTGCCACCTTCCCGATAGTCCGGTATTCCTGACAACATTTTCAATACCATAAATAATAT
This sequence comes from Bacteroidales bacterium, assembly GCA_049654745.1. Classification (GTDB taxonomy): domain Bacteria; phylum Bacteroidota; class Bacteroidia; order Bacteroidales; family VadinHA17; genus LD21. The sequence goes on along the minus strand of JBASIK010000014.1, from coordinate 16,271 downwards.
CTTTTTCTCCAATCCCGAACAATGCCCCCAGTTTTCGTGCAGAAGCTACAACCACCGGTATGTTCTTCGACTGGTAATCCCCTTGTAAAGGTGATTTTATTATCATCTCCTCTCCTGTCATCTTAGATTTAAGTATAAATTCTCTTGTTTCAGAAGCAGGATCGAACCCGCATGTTGTACAAGCAAATTCCCTGTCGGCAAATGATATATCAGCATCCATCTCCTTAGCCCTGGTTATGAATACTTTATCAGTTTCCGATTGTGATTCACCTATAATGACAGGAATTCCCTCCTTTATTATGCCTGCTTTTTCGTATGCAACTTTTTCAAGAGTGTCCCCCAGCAGGTCCATATGGTCGTGCCCGATATTCGTTATAACAGAAAGCACAGGCGTAATGATGTTGGTCGAATCAAGTCTCCCTCCCAGACCTGTTTCAACCACTGCCACATCAATCTTTTCCGCAGCGAAGTAATCGAAAGCCATCGCGACGGTCATTTCAAAAAAGGAAGGTTTCAGATGCTCAATGATTTCCCTGTAATTTTCCACAAAGCTTACGACTGTTTCTTCAGGTATCATCTTGCCGTTGATTCTGATCCTTTCCCTGAAATCCTTCAGGTGTGGGGAGGTATAGAGGCCCGTTTTGTAACCGGCTGTCTGAAAGATAGATGCAAGCATGTGGGATACAGAACCCTTGCCATTTGTCCCTGCTACATGCACCGATTTAAATTTCAGGTGCGGATGACCCAGGCAGGCATCAAGTTCAAGAGTATTTTTCAGGTCAGCTTTGTAAGCAGGTTTCCCTATCCGATGGTATGCTGGGAGCCTGCTGTAAAGAAATTCAACTGCTTCTTCGTAAGTCATGCATTACCATTTGTTTTTCTTGATCTTCTCAGGTTCAAATCTATTGGGAAATGCAGGCTTTTCTGCAGGAACGCCAACTGATATAACCGAAACCGGCCTGATATCCGGAGGTAATTTAAAAATTTCACTAATTGCCTTAATCCTCTCTTCCCTGGGCTCAACGCCAAGCCATACTGCACCGTAACCAAGCGCATGTGCAGCCAGAAGTATGTTCTGTGTAGCCGCTGAACAATCAAGCAGGTAATATCCAGGTGCATTCTGCTTCTTAAGATCTCCGCACACAACTATTGCATGGCTTGCATTTTTGAGCATAGCAGCATACGGATGAGCTTTCATAATCTTTTCAATCATCTCCCTGTCGTCAACCACTATGAAATGCCACGGACGCTTGTTGTTTGCCGATGGTGCATACATTCCAGCTTTGATTATCAGTTCAATATCCCTGTCAGATATCTTATCACCGGTATACTTCCGAATACTTCTTCTTGAAAGAAGACCTTCATAGAGTTCCATAGTTCATTTCTTTTAAAACCAGTGCCAATTTAGGTTTTTTTATCCAATAACATACTAACGATTATTTTAATAACTTTGTGAACCTGTAACAGTAAATTATCATTATTATAATATTCTGACAATAAACAACTTGTAAATGAAGAAAAAACACAACAAGAAGATTTTTGTAATTGATACAAATGTTCTGCTGCACGACTACAAATGCATATACAACTTCGAGGAAAATGATGTAATAATACCGATTGTCGTACTTGAAGAGCTGGATAAATTCAAAAAGGGGAACGACATAATCAATTTCCATGCCCGCGAATTTACCCGGGAGCTCGACAAGCTTTCGGGCAATATGCTTCTTACATCAAATATACCCCTTGGGGAAGATCTTGGAAATCTGCATATTGAAACTAAAGAATATTCTGAACGTGTAAGTCAGGCATTTCCTGACAGGACGCCCGACCATAGAATTCTTGCAATTACAGATTATGTATGTAATACCAACAAAGACAAGAGTGTGATACTCATCACAAAGGATATCAATCTGAGAATGAAGGCTAAGTCGCTGGGCATAATGGCTCAGGACTACCAAAGTGATAAGGTTACAAACATCGATGATCTTTACAAAGGGATCAAGATAATTGAAAACTTCGACCAGAGCTTCATTAACAAACTGTACGAACAGCCTGAAGGGGTAAGTGTCTCAGAATTTCCGGTTGAAGATGAACTGATCGGGCACAAATTTTATATTCTACGGAATAATGGTGCAAGTGCACTTGCCCATTATAATCCCATCACAAAAATGATCACAAGGATAACCAAGCAAACCACATATGGCATTGATCCGAGGAATGCCGAGCAGACATTTGCCCTTGAAGCTTTATTGAATCCTGACATACAGCTGGTATCCCTCACGGGCAAAGCAGGTACCGGTAAAACTCTGCTTGCTCTGGCAGCGGCATTGCATCAGCATAAGAAATACAAACAGATTTTCCTTGCCAGACCGATTATCCCGCTTGCAAACCGCGACATGGGATATCTTCCGGGAGATATAAAGGAAAAGATGGAACCTTACATGCAACCACTTTTCGACAACCTCACAGTTATAAAACATAAGTTCAGCCAGCAGAGCCCGGAATTCAACCGCATCAATGAAATGATAAAAGAAGAAAAACTCGTCATAACGCCGCTGGCATATATCAGGGGCCGGAGCCTTTCAAGCGTATTTTTCATCGTTGACGAAGCTCAGAATCTCACACCACATGAAATAAAAACAATAATTACCCGTGCCGGAGAAGGTACAAAAATGGTCTTTACAGGCGATATTGAACAAATCGACTCACCTTACCTTGATACTGCTTCAAACGGGCTGAGCTATCTGTCAGACAAAATGAAAGGACAGGACATCTTTGCACATGTTAACCTTGTAAAAGGCGAAAGGAGCTTCCTGGCAGAACTGGCAAGTAAGTTGCTTTAAAATCAAATATTTATAAAAAATAAGACAATTTAAAACCAACATCAAAATTTAAAGAGATGAAAAGATTATTATTCTTCCATCTGACAATTATCATAATCCTGATAGCATCAGATTCTCTTTTCGCACAGACCGGTAAAAAAACCCTCCTTTTTAACGGTAAAAACCTTAAGAACTGGGAATTTTTTCTAAGGGAAAACACAGCAGATCCTTCAAATATTTTTACAGTTAAGGATGGCATTATACATATTACAGGACAGCCCTTTGGATATATGCGTACAAAAAAGCAATATTCCGATTATCTGCTTCATGTTGAGTGGAGATGGCCGGGCGAGCCAACAAACAGTGGAATTTTTGTTCATGTCCAGAAGCCCGATACCATCTGGCCCAAATGCATTGAATGCCAGTTGAAAGCAGGGAGTGCCGGTGATATGGTGTGTATGAATGGCTCCGACATGAATGAGCGGACTGACAAATCAAAAAGAGTTGTGACCAAACTTGCAGAATCATCGGAAAAACCTGCAGGAGAATGGAATACTGCAGAAATCACATGTTCTGGCGACAAAATAAACATAGTTATTAATGGTGTTCAGCAAAACAGGGGAACAGGACTTAATATCACAGGTGGGCATATATGTCTGCAGAGCGAGGGCGGACCAATCGAATTCAGAAATGTATGGCTCCAGCCTCTGCAGAAAACTGCTAAAAAGTAGTATTCCGGAAATATTTCAGGAAATTATCATCAGCAATTAATGAGTCAGATAAAAAGGAAAGTTGCTTTTTATACACTTGGTTGCAAACTCAACTTTGCTGAGACTTCCTACATATCAACTCTTTTTCCTGAAGACAGATACACAAAAGTTAGTCCCGACCAGCAGGCTGACATTTATGTTATAAATACCTGTACTGTTACTTCCGAAGCCGACAGAAAATGCCGGCAGGCAATAAGGAAATTTATTAACAGGTCACCTTCGTCAATAATTGCTGTTATCGGCTGTTATTCACAACTCAGAGCCAAAGAAATAGCTAATATTCCAGGTGTTGATATAGTGCTGGGCACAAAAGACAAATTCAACCTTGTTTCCCTGCTCGACAGGACAAACAGCAAAGCGCAGACAGCAATAACAGAGGCAGGAAATATAGAGGAGGAAAAAGAGTTCATTCATTCATGGTCGTCGGGTGATAGAACCAGAAAATTTATAAAGGTGCAGGATGGATGCGATTACAGATGTGCATACTGCACCGTTCCTCTGGCAAGAGGCAGAAGCAGAAATGCCCCAATAAGCAGTATTATCGAAGAGATAAAAAATATTTCATCAGGAGGAGTACCCGAAATAGTTATTACAGGCGTCAATATAGGTGATTTCGGAAAATCTACAGGTGAGTCATTTACTGAACTTCTGAGGCAAATTGAAAACCTGGAAGAGATAAAAAGAATAAGGTTGTCTTCCATCGAACCAGATTTGCTTAAAGATGAAATAATTGAAATGGTTGCTAAAAGCAGTAAAATCATGCCCCATTTCCACATTCCCCTTCAAAGTGGAAGTGATAAAATACTCAGGCTCATGCGGCGGAGGTATACTGCCACGTTATTTATTTCGCTGGTAGAAAAAATCAGAAGAGCAATACCACTTGCAGGAATTGGTGCCGACATAATTACCGGTTTCCCTGGTGAGACTGAGAAAGATTTCAACGAAACATTTAGTTTAATTGACTCTCTGTCTGTTTCATACCTGCATGTTTTCCCGTATTCTGAACGCCCGGGAACTCCTGCCAGAGAATTTAAGGATAAAGTAAAACCAGAAGTCAGGAACGAAAGAAGAAAGAAGCTTACAGAACTGTCGAAGAAGAAAAACATGGAATTCAAACTGATGAACATAAATTCCATACATGAGGTTTTATTTGAGAACAGAATTAAAAACATTATGATCTCAGGATTCACCGGTAATTACCTGAGGGTAGAACATCCTTTTGAAAAAGGACTTCAGGGCACAATACGAAAAGTTTTGATAACAGGCATAAATCCTTCCGGCAACATGTCGGTTAAATTAATTGACTGATTTATGAAACTTGAATCTCTGGTACCCGATGTGGTAAAAGTTGCAGAAAAGGCAGCCCATTTCATTATGTCCGAGATGGAAGGTTTTAGTCCATTCGACATTGAAGAAAAGGGTGCAAACGATTTTGTAAGTTATGTTGACAGGGAATCTGAACGTATTATTTCAGAAGGTCTCCAGCGGCTTCTCCCTTCTGCAGGAATTATCGCGGAAGAAATTACGACCACACAGGGAGACGGAAAGTACCGCTGGATTGTTGACCCTCTCGACGGAACCACAAATTTCATCCATGGGGTCCATCCTTTTTCAATAAGTATAGCGCTTGAGGGTGAGGGAGAACTTCTTGCAGGCGTCGTTTACGAGGCATCAGGCAGGGAAGTGTTTACGGCCTGGAAAGACGGAGGGGCATGGCTCAACGGAAAAAGAATCAATGTTTCATCAGCAGTGAAGCTTTCGGATTCTCTTGTTGCCACCGGTTTCCCTTACAAAGATTTTTCAAGGCTTCAGGAGTATCTAAACCTGCTGGGCTACCTGATGAAAACCACACAGGGCATCCGCAGAATGGGTTCGGCTTCACTCGACCTCTCATATGTGGCATGCGGCAGGTTCGACATCTTTTTTGAATATTCACTCAAACCATGGGATGTAGCAGCCGGTACTCTTATCGTTAGAGAAGCAGGAGGAACAGTTACCGACTTCAATGGCAGAAAGGAAAACATAACAGGCGAAGAAATAATTGCTTCAAATGGTAAAGTACACCCTGAAATACTGGAAATAATCAATAAATTTATGCACAAATGAAGCTGGACAATTTTTATGAACTCAATAGCCTTCGGCCTCTTCTATATTATTAACTGGATAATAACCCTTCTTCCGCTGAGGTTATTATATCTATTCTCCGATTTCCTGTTCCTGCTTCTTTACTATTTCCCGGGCTACAGAAGGAAAATTGTTCAGACCAATCTCAGAAATGCTTTTCCTGAAAAGAGCGAGGCGGAGCGCAGAATAATAGAAAGAAAATTCTACAGACATTTTGCTGACCTCTTCGTGGAAATACTTAAACTGACCCACCTAAGCGACAAAGAACATCTTAGAAGATGCAGAATTGAAAATCCCGAACTCCTCGAAAAACTCTATTCAGAAGGTCGCGATGCAGTGGCAATTGTTGGACATTACGGTAACTGGGAATATCTCCCAATAATTTCACTGGTCACCCAATTCACCTGTGTCACGGTTTATAAGCCACTTAAAAACAAACATTTTGACAGGTTCATGAACCGTTTGCGAACAAAGCAGAAAATGCTCCTTTCACCCATGTCGCAGGTGATGCGCGACGTTATAAAATTCAGGTCTGAAGGCAAACGCATACTTGTCTCACTGCTTGCCGACCAGACACCTGCACGGGGTGAGATTCACTACTGGACAACCTTTCTAAACCAGGATACACCAGTTTATCTGGGAGCTGAAAAAATTGCATCGAAGTACGACATGGCAGTAGTTTTCTTCAACCATCAAAAGATCAGACGAGGATACTATAATGTAAAATTTGAACTCCTTTTCGAACATACAAAGGGCCTTCCGGAGTATGTGATTACTGAAACCCATGTAAAGAGGCTGGAGGAGCTAATAAGGGAGAAACCAGAATACTGGCTCTGGAGTCATCGCCGCTGGAAATATAAAAGACCTAATGCCAATGGATAAGACAGCCATAGTCATATTAAACTGGAACGGACTGGAATATCTTAAAATATTTCTCGGGCTGGTAACTGAGTACTCCTCGCTGCCGCACACTTCTGTATGGCTGGCCGATAATGGTTCCACCGACGGATCAGTTGAATGGGTCGCAGCCAACCTTCCACAGATTAAAATAATAAGATTAAATGAAAATCATGGCTTTGCAGGTGGTTATAACCTTGCTCTTGGGCAAATAGATGCTGAGTATTATGTATTAATCAATTCTGATATAGAAGTTACACCGGGCTGGCTAATTCCACTGGTATCATTCCTTGATTTGCATCCTGAAGTAGCTGCTGTTCAGCCCAAAATACTTTCAATATACCGGAGAACCCATTTTGAATACGCCGGCGCCTCGGGTGGTTACATCGACAAATATGGTTTTACATTCTGCCGGGGAAGAATATTCCATACAACTGAGGAAGACATGGGTCAATATAACGATGTAGCAGAAGTTTTCTGGACCAGTGGCGCATGCATGATGATAAGGGCCTCGGCATGGAAAGAGTGCGGAGGCTTTGACCCCGATTTTTTTGCGCATATGGAAGAAATTGACATGTGCTGGCGGCTTCATAATATGGGATGGAAACTTTATGCTGTCCCAATGTCGTTTGTTTATCACGCAGGCGGCGGAGCACTACCATACACCTCACCCATGAAAACATATCTTAACTTCCGCAACAATCTCTTCCTTCTTTACAAAAACCTGCCTTCCGGTAAACTCAGACAGATACTTCTTATAAGAAAATTCATGGACCTTCTTGCTTTTATGTTTTTCATTATGCAGGGCAAACCGGCACATGCATTGCAAATCTTAAAAGCACATATACATTATTATAATAATATAAGGTCGCTTAGAAAGAAACGGAAAACTTACCCGGGCAACCATGAAAATTACAGCAAAATCAAAACTATACTGAACCGAAGCCTTGTTTTTGAGTTTTATGTTAAAAGAAACAAAACCTATACAAGTCTTATAAAATATTTTAATTAATGAAACGCAGAAGCATGGCACTATTTTTTATCATTGTTTTTTCCGTTTATTTTCTTGTGAACCTGTATCTGTTTTTTAAGGGTTACAGGGCAGTTTCATATTTTCATGGCAACCTTGCAATTTATATAACTACCTTTATAATACTGGCTTTTTCATTTATAATCGGCAAAGTAACTGAACGAACTCATCCTTCAGTTTTTTCAGATGTTCTAAACATTCTTGGCAGCTTCTGGCTGGCGTTCATGCTATATGGATTTCTACTGTTTTTTGTTTCCGATATAGTATATCTCATACTTAGATTTTCAGGCATCTTACCAGTAGAAAAAGTCCCGGAATTCAAAAAATGGGCGTACATCTCAACAATAGTTGTTTCCTTATCTCTTATTGTAGCTGGATTTATTAATGCACTTATTCCCGTCACCAGACATTATGAAATCAGCATCAGCAAGTCAGCATGTGGCATAAAGAATTTCAGAATTGCGGCAGTGTCTGATATACATCTGGGAAGTATAATCCGCAAGCGTAGCATTGTAAAGCTTTCACGGATGTTGAGTGATGTGAAGCCTGATGTGATTTTTTTGCTGGGAGATATAGTTGATGGAGAAATTGGGCCGGTTATGAGGAATGATCTTCTGAAATATTTTAACTGTCCGAAGTGCAGGGATGGGCTGCTGGCAATTACGGGCAATCATGAATTTATTGGGGGTGCCTCTGTTACAATACCATACATTGAAAAAAACGGGATTCGTATTCTGAAGGACGAAGCAGTTGTTATTGACGGTTGCATACAGGTTATTGGTCGGCTCGACAGGGACGGGCTCAGGTACAGGAATGAGGTAAGGAAGCCACTCTCAAAACTGATGGAACAGGTTGACAGTTCAAAGCCTGTAATTGTTCTCGACCATCAACCGTTTAATCTTGATGAAGCAGAAAAGGCAGGGGTTGACCTTCAGCTTTCGGGTCATACCCATAATGGGCAGATGTGGCCTTTGAATTATATTACAAAAAAGATATATGAGGTTAGCTCAGGATACAAGAAAAAAGGTGATACTCATATAATAGTTTCATCTGGTTTCGGTATCTGGGGACCGAGGGTCAGGCTTGGGTCCAGACCTGAAATAATTGTTGTGGATATCACATTTTCAGGCAATTAGCCTGATAGTTAAAGCATGTCGTAAATCTTTTCGAGCATCATTCCTCGTGATCCTTTCACAAGTATATGTGCCCCTTCCACAGGTTTTATTTTAAGATACTCCCTGAGGCGCTCTGAGTCGTAGAAGGTTTTGTATCCGAATTCTTTTGCAACACTTTTGAACACTGGCCCTACTAGCATTACATTGCTTATCCCCATTGAATTCAGCATTTTAAGAATAGCCAGATGCTCATCCTGTGATTTACTGCCAAGTTCGAGCATGTCTCCGAGAATAATCAGCTTTTTATCAGCTTTGATTTCACTGAATGAAATAATTGCGCTTCTCATGCTTTCGGGGTTAGCATTGTAAGAATCACAGAAAACTGTATTTTTTTCTGTAACCCTGATCTGCGACCTGTTCAATTCCGGCTTATAGGATTCGATTGCTGCAACGGCATCTTCCATAGTGGCACCAAGAAAAATTGATGCAGTAAGTGCGGCTCTTATATTTTCCTCATTATGGCGGCCAAAAAGGTTCGTATTAATTATGTATTCCTTTTTCCTGAAGTAAATTTTGACAACCAGGTTGAATTCAGCTGACACGACTTCCACTGTCATTGGAGTTCCGTCGGGTGCTGAATACGGTACTGCTCTGTTCACAGTACGGTAAATCTGTTCTGTAATTAGCGGGTTATTATCGTTGTAAAAAGCTACTCCGTTAACTTTTTTCAGGTATTCATAAAGTTCTGTTTTTGCTTTTACTATGCTTTCAAAAGTTCCAAAACCTTCCAGGTGAGCTGAGCCGATATTGGTTATGATGCCATAATCGGGGCGGGCTATCATGCAAAGGGTTCTGATTTCTCCCTGATGGCTGGCGCCCATCTCAATAATCATCAGTTCTGTATCGGGAGGAGCAGAAAGAATTGTCAGGGGAACACCTATATGATTATTTAGATTTCCTTTTGAAGCGTGTACCTTTTTGCTTTTTGCCATTATGGCATTAATAAGTTCTTTGGTAGTTGTTTTTCCATTAGTACCTGTTATAGCAAGGACCGGTATGCCCAGTTCTTTGCGGTAATGGGTTGCAAGTGCCTGCAATTCAAGTAGACAGTCGTCCACCAGTATTGTACCTTCTGTCTCATACAGAGGATCGTCTATTACAGCGCAGCATGCACCTTTTCCGAGAGCTTCTGCTGCATACTGGTTTCCGTTATAATTGTTCCCCCAGAGGGCAAAGAACATTTCTCCTTTATCTACAGTACGCGAGTCGGTTGAGACTCCCTTCGATTCCCTGAAAATTGTATAAAGCTGTTCAGTTTTCATTTATACCTGGTCCGATTAGGGTTATTCTTTATAAAACGCTCAGTATGAGTGTAAAAAAACATATGTAACAAATTGACTTTCAATATATTTAAACTCAATTACTTTCTGTCAGGTCAAAAAAACAGGGGCTCTATAAAAGCCCCTTTGATATTAGTTTCAGTTTATTATCTAAATCCTGACGGGCTTCCGACACGTATCATCGCGCATCTGAAACCAAGGTCATCCCTTGAAGCATTCTGGTCGAGGAACCTTCTTGCCGAAGGACTTAACCAGTATGCCCTGTCTTTCCATGAACCACCCTTATATACACGTGCATTGTCGTTGATAAGTGATGTAAAATCATCGGGGCTTTGGGCATACATTCTTGTTGATGATTCTATTTCATCTTCTGCAGCATTCCATTCGTTCTGGTCAAGGGATGATTTCTTGTCCCCATCTCTATAATTTCTATAGTCGCCCTTACGGTAATTATATCTATCAGCAACATCCTGTGGTTTTACAGTGTCAATAGGGAGCCTTCCGAGTCTGTCTTTCTGCACAACCTGTCCGTTGGCATCTCTTCTAAGGTCGGTGAAAACATTCCCTCTGAATGGGTTGAATTCATCCATATCATAGAATGAGAGTGGTCTGTATACGTCGAGTACCCATTCATTGACGTTTCCTGCCATGCAATAGAGGCCATAGTCGTTTGGCCAGTACGATTTCACATCAACTGTAATGCTTCCGGCGTCGTTCAGGCTTCCTGCAACCCCCATGAGGTCTCCCCTGCCGCGCTGGAAGTTTGCCATCATCTGGCCCATATGCTTTCTAGATGAATTTCTCACATTATGGCCATCCCATGGGTAAATTCTTCTTTCATATATTCTTTCCTGGAAGGTATTTCCTTTCAGTCCATATGCTGCAAATTCCCATTCTGCTTCGGTTGGCAGTCTGTATCTTGGTAGCAGTATACCGTCTTCAAAGGTGGTACGGCGTTCGGTCTTGTCGCCGCTAAGGCTTGGCCTCAGTTTACCGACAACACCTTCATACTGGCCTGCCAGGTATGCTTCGGTATTGAAATTGTTTTCATCAGCCTGGTTGGGATCAGGCTTCAGCTCTCCCTCAGCGATCAAAATACTTTCATTCACCCTGTCGGTCCGCCACAAACAATAATCCGATGCTTGCACCCAGCTAACCCCCACAACAGGATAGTTATTATATGCAGGATGACGGAAGTAATATTGTACATATGGATCATTAAACCCCATCGGGCTTCTCCATACAAGTGTGTCAGGCAGTGCACGCCTGTAGACTTCAGGATAACTCTTGTAGACTCTTCTCAACCAGTGAAGGTATTCCCTGTAATCTACATTTCTGATCTCAGTCTCATCCATGTAAAATGATGAAACAGTCACTGTCCTTGGTGGATTATTCCAGTCAAACATCACATCCTGCTGAACCTGCCCCATCCTGAATACACCACCCTCAATGAGAACAAGCCCCGGGCCTGTTTTTTGCTCAACTCCCAGAGCTACTTCAAACCCTCCCATGTCAGGGTCGTTATATCTCCAGCCCGTGGTGGGTGAAACTTCTGATTTCTTACCCTTGAAAAGACTGCAGGATGACAGAAGCAGAACTGATATTAAAACAACCGGAAAAGCTTTGAATCTGTACATAACTCTTTTATGTTTTATGGCCATAACTGATGAGTTCAAATATACAAAAATAGTAAAATATTTAGTTTTACCAAATATAACTACAAATTAGGGAATTTTATTGCCTTTATCACTTTTCTTTTATCAACATTATTTAAACTTAACGACAATCCTGCCTGATGATACATTGTAAAAGGCAACATTACGTTTTCCGAGGTTAAATTAAAACAATAATTGTAAAAAAGCAAACAGCCTGAAAACCTTAAAGAAAAACCAGGTTGCAGGTTAATGTCTCCATTTCCACTGTACGACAGGAGTGTACTCACAGCAAACTTTTCGTTTCCAAGCGTTGCACCGGAGCCAACATTGAGCTCATCTCCGCATAAGTCAAACAAAAATACCGGCCGCAAGCTGAGTTCACTCTTACGCGAAATGCTGAAAACATTCATAGCAAACAGTGTTAAATGCCATGGTAACTGATCTTCAGATGCCCCATTCCACCCAATATCAGGCTTTGCAAGATGGTTTACCGAAACTCCTGCTGTGAAATCTCCCCACATTATCATAAAGCCAGTACCGACATCAAATATGGTTCTTCCCCTGTTGTTTATGCTTTCACCCGAAGGCAGAACTGGACCTCTCAAAGGATCAATCTGGTCAGGCAAAACAACCTTTGAAGCATTTATCCCCCTGTGCCTGAAAGCAGCACTCAGACCTGCATTTATAAACAGATTCCTCCCCGCCTGTAGATGATAGGAATATGAAAACCCTCCACTCAGGTTGTTTATAACTCCTCCCAGGTAGTTATCCGTTACAAATCCTGCTATTCCACCATGAAACAAAGGAATATATGTGTCGTATGAAACTGCTAAAAAATGCAGATCCATATTTCTCTCCGGATAATGCATTATATACATCATCCGCAGAGTACCATCTCCTTCAGAACCAGCTGCAGCAGGATTTAGAGTTACTATTGACTGGAAACCGTAACCATAAAAGTTATCCTGCGGCTTTGCTGTAAAAGAAACAAAACAAATAGCCAGCAAGATCAGTATTCTGTTTTTTTTCATAACACAGTTCCGGCAATATCAACGCAGTAATCAACGTTAATATTTCAAAAACTCTAAATATAATAACAAAATAATCTCACTTCTTATCTTTGCCGGGAATTATGAAAATCACCCGAATCATAATTTTGTTTCTTTTTTCGGCATTAACCGCATATGCCTTCCCACTGCCCCAGGCAGCCGACGTAAAATTTGCGGATGAGTCAGTACTGGCAACAGGCAAATGGTTTAAAATCGCTGTAATTGATGAAGGTGTATACCGTATATCATATAGTACTCTCCAGAAGTTAGGCCTGACAAACCCGGCAAACCCGAGAATTTACGGAAATAACTTCGGGCAACTATCATATTACAACGACAGTCCGAAACCCGACGACCTGAAAGAAATAGCCATATTGCTTGTTACCGGGACAGATGGAATTTTCAATGAGGGAGATTACCTATTATTCTATGCCCAGAGCACTCATCGCTGGAATTACGACCGCAGCACAGACAGTTACAGGTTTATCAGACATAACTATTCCGATACGGCATATTATTTTCTTACATCATCACCTTCGCCTGGGAAATATATCACTACTGTTCCTTCCCTGGTATCGGCTCCTGATTATACATCCTTTTCATATGACGCTTTGTTCATCCATGAAATTGAGTCAGAAAACCTTCTTAAATCGGGAAGAGAATGGTACCAGCCCGTCTCTGCTTTGAGTGGTATTCAGATCCGACCCGGTTTTTCAGGTTTTGTTATCGGAGAAGAATTAAAATACAGGCTTAGAGTACTTGGAAGATCGTCAGTTCCAGTAATGTTCAGATTGTATGAAGGTGAAACAATCCATGCAGCGGTACTTGTTCCTGAAGTTAATCTCTTTTCCACAACCGGGATTTTCGCAAGGGATGTAACCATTTCAGGAACACTCACTCCCTCATCACAAAACCCGTCGTTCGAAGTAAAGTTTTATAACAATGGCGAGCAATCCGCAAAGGGCTGGCTCGACTACCTGGAACTTCAGGGAAGAGCGAACACTGCTTTCACCGGAAAAACTTTAATCTTCTCCGATTCCAGATCTGTTGCCCCCGGCAGAATAACCGAGTTTAACGTCAAAAGCTCAACAACCTCAATCAGTATATGGGACGTCACAGATCCTTTTGAACCAGTAAATATCAAGTTTGAAAAAACCGGCGATTACTGCAGATTCAGAATATCTACCGATTCTCTCAGAAAATTTCTTGTATTCAGCTACGATGGAACAATAACCCCTGTAATAAACAGTGTACCAGTTCCGAATCAAAATCTTCACGCTTCACCAGAAGCTGATATGGTAATTGTAACCCATCCACTTTTTTATCAACACGCTGTAAAACTTGCCGGCATTCATAACAGTAACAGCGGACTCAAATCCATAATTGTAACACCTGAAGAGATTTACAATGAATTTTCAGGAGGAATACCTGATATTGTTGCAATAAGAAATTTTCTCAGGATGAAATTTCTGAAACAGTCAGGCACATCCCATCCCCTAAAGTACCTGCTGCTTTTTGGAGACGGTTCTTACGACAATAAAAAATTGCCCCCCAGTAATCCGAATTTCATACCGACTTACCAGTCACAGAATTCAACCATTGTTACATCATCTTTTGTTTCTGATGACTTCTACGGACTGCTTGAAAATGGTGAAGGTGAAGCTTCGGGAACTGAAGATATCGGAATAGGAAGGTTTCCGGTTATAGATACTATGCAGGCATCTGTAATTCTTTCCAAAATAATAAGGTATATGGATCCCTCAAATGGGGGCGATTGGCGTAATATGGTCGTATTAACAGCCGATGATGAAGATTCAAATACTCACATGAACGATTCGGAAGGACTCAGTTCATTGATTGAAACCAAATATCCTGAAATCAATATTGAAAAAATCTATCTTGATGCCTTCAGGCAGGTTACATCAATTAACGGACAATCGTACCCGGATGTGGAAAAGACAATAAATGACAGAATAAACTCAGGATGCATCATTTTTAATTATCTGGGACATGGAAATGAGGTAGGGCTTGCGCATGAAAGGGTGGTCAGGACCCAGAGTGTCAATTCATGGAAAAATGGCGGCAAATTGCCTCTGTTTATTACAGCCACATGTGAGTTCAGCAGGTTCGATGATGCTGAACTGAATCCTTTTACAGGTGAAATGACAGCAAAAAGCTCAGCAGGAGAAATGGTATTGCTGAATCCCGATGGAGGTGGAATCGCTCTTATGTCAACAACCAGGGTTGTCTATTCTGCACCCAACTATACTCTTAACCGCAATATTTTGTACTATGCATTTGAAAGGGATTCTACTGGCGAGTTACTGAGGCTCGGGGATGTCATACGGCTTGCAAAAAACAATTCGGGTAACGGTATGAACAAAAGAAACTTTACGCTGCTTGGCGACCCGGCTCTTCGTCTGGCATATCCCTGGAACGGCAGGGTAGTTACCGATTCAATTAACGGCGTTAGTATTACGTCGTTTACAGATACCCTTAAAGCTGTCTCAGTCGTAACAGTTTCAGGGCACATAGAAGATAACAGGGGAAATTATCTCAATGATTTCAACGGTCTTGTGTTCCCGGTTGTTTTTGATAAGAGCCGTAAAATAAAGACCCTGGCAAATGACGGCGGTCAACCAATGGAATTTTATGTTCAGAACAGCATAGTTTTCAGCGGAAAGACAAAAGTTAATAATGGCAGATTCGGATTCAGCTTCATTGTCCCGAGAGACATTGATTATTCTTTCGGCAACGGAAAAATAAGTTATTATGCAAAGGACGACAAAACAGACATGAACGGTGCTTTCAGTAATTTTATTATCGGAGGATTCTCCAGTCTTGCACGTATAGATACTACAGGTCCGGAAATAAGATTATTCCTCAACGATACCCTCTTCAGAAACGGTGATATTTCTGACAGTAATCCTGTTCTGCTGGCAAAGATTTCAGACATATCCGGCATCAATACCACGGGCGCCGGAATAGGTCATGATATAACAGCCTGGCTCGATGAAGATAGGAACAGCGCATTTTCTCTGAATAATTACTTCGAAACCGATATGGACAATTACACAAGAGGGACTATTAAGTATCGGTTAAACAACATATCTGAAGGAGTTCATACCCTCTCATTAAAAGCATGGGACAACTTCAACAATTCAGCTGTTGCCACACTCAAGTTTATAGTAAAGAGTGAGGGGAAATTTATCATAAATGATGTATCAAACTATCCGAACCCGGTAAACGCCTATACTTATTTCACCGCCGCACATAACCGTCCCGACAAAGACTTTTTTATAATAATTGAGATTTTTGACATGAGCGGTAGGAAGGTAAAGATACTGGAGGAGAATCTGACCTCAACAGGGTACAGGCTGCCTCCCATTTACTGGGATGGTAACATAGAGGGTGGCAAAAAGGCAGGCAGAGGCATATACGCTTATGTTGTCACAATAAAGACAGGTGA
>JBASIK010000013.1:0-1725 GCA_049654745.1 Bacteroidales bacterium | reverse complement strand
GGGTATCCTAGGTTCGAAACCATATCTCCTATTCCGGCCTGGTGCTGGTAGAGTCCGGTAAGCAGTGAGGCCCGTGTGGGGCAGCTTCGCGAAGCGTTGTAGAACTGTGTCATTCTCAATCCCTGCTGTGCCAGCCGGTCGAGGTTGGGGGTCTTTATCTCCGAACCAAAACATCCAATGTCGGAGTAGCCCATGTCGTCGGCAAGTATAAGGATGATATTAGGTTTTGCCTCACTCTTCTGGGCGGATATCTGTGATGAAAAGATGTGGGCGCCGGCAATACAGAAGGATAGAAAAGATAACTGATTCATGATTCAATTGATTATTTATTGTCAGGAGCTGGAAATTTACGTATTTCTCCCTGCAGACGCGGATATGTTTCCCATATTTCCGGATCAGGTCCCGTTTCACGGCACACGACAATAGTCCGGAGGTGAAAAAAGCAACAGGGACTAAAGGCAAGCGTCTCATAAAATGTAATTTTTCTCCATCTGCAATTCTTCGGTATATTCTTTGTGCCCTTTGTGGCCTCTGTGTGAATTATTCTTTTTTGTTTCTTCTTTTATCTCAAAAATTTCTTATGTCTCACACAAAGAGCACAAAGAACACAAAGATTTTTTTCTTTGTGAACTTCGTGGCCTTTGCGTGAAATTTTATATTAAATCTTTTAGTTTATTATTCTCAGATTAACAACCTATCCCCTCCATGGTCTCTGCCTTTCAGTTATTGACGATAAAGTGTCGAGAGCAATGTTGATATCTTCAACTATCTGGAAATCGTACATTCCGAGGCACACAAAATCGGCTCCGTTTGAGAAGGCATACTTAAGGCCTTCTTCCGGTCTTATTGCTCCTGCTGCCAGCACCTTGAAGGCAATCCATGGCTCTTCGAGAGTTGCCATATACCTGATTGTCTCCTCCGGATCATAATCAAAAACATTGTCGTGCCATTCAGGGTTTGCTTTAGCCGACCAGTAGTTGTGGCTATGGCAGGTTTTTACCCAGAAATCCGGTTTAATTCCGTACTCTACACACTTCTTTATTGCCTCAATTTTGTGGGCACCTATTCCTGCAGGTTTGCCGTGGCTTCTGATTTCTTCGATGCCTTTGCTTATCAGTTCCATCCGCTGTTCAAGTGTTCTCTTCTGAGGGTCTTTCCAGTTTTCATCTGTCCAGCGGTCTGTAATTTCGCCCTGGCAATAAAGAGCATCGGCACCCACAGCCAGCGACATTGCAATGCCCTTCTGAAAATCGAGTCCTACCCCGCAGTCGGAGATAAATTTCATTTTGCTTCTGAATTCATGCTTATATTTCTGAAATATTCTCCCGAGCTGTGGGTTTGTCAGCAGTGCGTTCACACCGCATTTTTCAGCCAGTGCAAGAGTCTGCATTACCTTTTCGTCGGTATGGTATGTCTTTATCAGCTTCGACACATAAATAAGGTCACGTGCATGAGCCCAGCCTCCGATAAGGTTACCTCCCATTATGATACGGCTGAGCTCGAACTGCGACTGACTTCCGCCCTGATCGTTATATTTAATAACTCCTTTCGGAATTTGACCTTTAAGTTCCTTTAAAGAGGTATAAGTGAAGGTGAGGAGTGTTGCACCGGCGTTTGCATCAATGCCCTGTACCTTAAGCAGTCTTTCCTCAAAGCTGTCCCATTTCCTCTTGCGGTATAATGCATATGCAAAAGCACCTATCGCAGGAACGGATATAAGATCCC
>JBASIK010000012.1:0-2769 GCA_049654745.1 Bacteroidales bacterium | reverse complement strand
CTGAATATTCGTGCATGATACCCCACTCTGTTTTTGCGGCCCTGCTTATTAAATTCCTGAAAACAGCTTCCTGAATCTCTTCAGGATTCTTCCTGAAGAAGTCTATTTGCCTCAACCTGCTTTTATTGATAAAGTTTGCTATAGAAGTAATAAATGTCATATTTCAGAGAGAAAATGCTAAATAATTATTCAAGAATTATCAAAGGGTTTGAATTCATTTTCAGTTTGAAACACTTCTCTGAAAATCTTCAGTGAATTTATTTTTTTCAGAGATGGGAAATGTAAAGAAAAATATTTAAGTAGTGCACTTAACGCTTCATTCCTCAAGATGCCTGTCATTGGAATATTTCCGATTTCGTTCCATGATGAGTTAAAGACACCGGCGAGGATATCCGATACTTCCCGTGGAGCATAGTTTCCATGAGGTGGTGGTACCGGAACAAATGATCCATTTGAGAAATCAAAAAAAACATGTTCTGGATCTTTTCTTTTTCCGGGTTCGATTCCCAGGAAACTGCACAATCCAGTCAGAAAGCCAATATGAAAATTCTGAATGCCAGATTCACACAGGTCAAGATATTTTATCGAATCGACAAGATAAGCAAAAAGTTCTTTTTGCGGCGTCTCTTCCCTCAACACTGAAGCAAGTACCTCTCCTGTAAATAATGCTATTGAACTCTTTAGCATATTACCATATATCCCGGCAGGAGTGAATAAAGGTGAAAACTCTTTAAGGATCTGGATTTCCCGGGTTTCTTTATAATAAATTACCATTTCGACAACAGTAAGTGGCTGAAGATAAATTTTATTTTTACCGGTTTTTCTGTTACCAATACCCCTTATCATTACCGGGAGTCGTCCAAATTTTTCAGTAAAAAAGTGAGTTATAGTTCCTGAATCGGAATATTTAATGTTATGAAGTACTATTCCAGCCGTACGGTCAATCACCGGGAGATAATTTTTACCAAAATTATGGATTTATTCCGTATTATAGCCTGAATAAATCGGGAAATTCTAACTAAAAGCACTAATAATAAATTTTGTATATTTACGATTCAAGCATGATAAAGAAGATGGCATTAAAAGATAATCAGGAACTTGTAAGAAGAATTGCGAAACTGGCAAAACAGAACCAGGAACTTGAAGAGCACATAAAGAAGCTTCAGAAAGAGAATGAAAAACTTGCCAGGGAGCTGGAGAAATATAAAGCACTTTCCGAAAAATTATCTCCGGAATTACTGAAAGAAGAGGGAGAAAAGAGGGAAAAGCCGCTCAAATTTGATATGGCGACTATCCTTTTTGCTGATATACATGGGTTTTCAAAGCTTGTAGAAGAGATTGATTCGACGGTTCTGATGGATGAGTTAGATGAAATACTTTTTGAATTTGACAGAATAGCTGAGAATTACAAGATTGAAAAAATTAAAACCATTGGTGATACCTATATGTGCGTGGGAGGGATTCCGGTAAAAAACATCACCAATCCGGTTGATGTGGTTATGGCAGCGATTGCAATGAGGAATCACCTGCAGGAAATTGAGAACAAGAAACGCGGGCCGGAGAAGAGGATCTGGGATCTTAAGATAGGCATCCACACTGGTCCTGTCACTGCTACTGTGACAGGCAAGAAAAAAGTGAGCTACGACATTAAAGGTGATACGGTGAATACAGCAAGCCGGATTCAGGCTGTATCGGAAAAGGGAATGATTTTGATATCGGTTATGACTTATGAACTGGTAAAGGAGTTTTTTGATTGTATTTATTTCGGAAAACTTCCGGTAAAATACAAAGGCGACCTGCAGATCTTTGAAGTTAAAGGGTTAAAACCTGAATTTTCGGTTAACGGAGATGGTAAAACCCCGAATGATGCATTCAGAATAAAATTTGGTCTTATCCAGTTTACAGATATACAGGAAATAGTGCTTGACAAGCTGGAAAAGGAATTGCCGTCATATCTCTATTATCATAATGTGAAACACACAGTGGATGTAGTCACTGAGGTAGAACTTATAGGCTGGGCAGAAGGGTGTACCGATGAGGAGATTCTGCTTCTTAAAACTGCTGCCCTATTTCATGATGCAGGTCACACAATAGGATATGATAATCACGAGTATTATAGCACCCAGATTGCCAGGGAAATGCTTCCGAAATACAATTATACTCCCGAACAGATAGACAGAATATGTGAAATAATAATGGCAACAAAACTACCTCCCCGGCCCAAAAACCTGCTTGAAGAGATAATTTGTGATTCCGACCTTGATTATTTAGGCAGAAGTGATTTTATTCCGGTTTCCAATACACTTTACGAGGAGTTGAAGGCTCAGAACAAGATAAATTCACTAAATGAATGGAACAAAATGCAGGTAAAATTTATTTCAAACCATCAGTATTTTACAAAAACAGCCAGAAGTCTCAGGGAAGTTAATAAACAGCAGCAGATCGAAAGAATTCAGAGTCTCATAACAGAATGATTTATTTAATTACAAGGACCTTTGTTAAGGCAGTTTGTTCTCCATCTTCGCTTGCACATAAAATAATATAGACTCCAGTGGAAACTCTTTCTCCCGTGTATGTTTTCAGATCCCAGGTTGCCTGACCTCCTTGAGAGATTGTTTTGTAAACCAGATTACCACTAACATCTGTTATTTTTACGGATGTATTACGCATAAGTCCTGTAATTGTAAGAACCCCTTCATAGTTTTCCCTTACCGGGTTGGGGAAAGCATATACGTTGCTGAATTTTTCTGCACCGGTAGTAGCTTCGCC
>JBASIK010000011.1:0-2280 GCA_049654745.1 Bacteroidales bacterium | reverse complement strand
TTCTTCTTCGGTTAGTGTAATATTGAACTGAGCCATGGATTTTATCCTCCTCGGTTTTGTATTTGTTCACACCTATATTATAACCGAGGAAATGAGTCTGTGGCTCACTATCCTTTTACACAATTATACGGACTTAATCGAAATTTGCGTTGAAGATATTAATGGTATTATACAATTTGAAGAAAAATTTTGCCGTCAAGCAAACAACAACGTCGAGCAGGAAGTTTTAAACCATGAATTGGAGGATGAAGTTAAAAAGATTTTAGTCTCATTAAATCCGAGGTATTCCGCTATACTAATTTACAGGTTCTACTGTGAAATGACTTATGAAGAGATAGCTGAGGAGTTGGGTATTGATATTAATTCAGTTAAGGTAAATCTCCACAGGGGTAAAAAACAATTTAAAAAGCAATTACAGGTGAATAATACCCTTAAAGAGTACATAAGGGGTGTGGGTATGGATGGGAAACAAAGGGGATATAGTTATAAAAAAATGTTTGGACTATGTAATAAGCAGTTTGCCCGAGCCGGATGTTCAGCCGGATTGGCACGCTTTGCTCCCATCGATTGTGGGAGATGAAAAGAGAGGAAATATCCGTAGGATAAAGCCTTTTTTGAAACCTAAGAATTATTTAATTGCATCAATGGTCTTCCTGTTGATTTTTATAAGTATGTTGTTAGCCGTTAGCCCCACCAGAGCAAAGAACACCCTGATAGGAAATACTATTTTAAAAATAAGACAAAACATCAGCAGTATTTTTAAAATTTCAGCCGATCATAGAATAGGAAATGAAAGTGTTAGCGAGGAAGAAAACAATGATTCGATAAAAGAGTTTAGCACAACAGATGCTGAGAAAGCAGAAACCGTCTCAGGGGGCGCAATTACTTTTCCTGCTTATATACCTCCGGATTATAACCTTAAAAACATAACTTTGTACAAGGTGAATAACGAAATCAGAAATATATTTCTGGAATATGCTGATGACAAAGGGAATTACATTAAGTTAAGGGAAACCGTAATTTACGAAGGAAATGCCTATGAGATAAACTATAAGCAGGACAACGCAAATGTATCAGAGTTTCAGGAAGACGGTATCAACTATATTCTGCTATCTTCTGAAAACAGCTTATCCAAACTGATTTGGGATAAGTATGGAATGAATTATATGCTGACCGGCCCGTTGGACAGGGACGAGATACTGAATATTGCAAAATCCATAAAATAGATAAAAGGAGAGGGGACGAGGCCCCCTCTTATGCTATTAATCTATAAAATATGGGCTGGTACAGCTTGTCTGTGTCTCCATCAGGCTTCCGTCTTCAGCATAATGAGTTCCTTTAACTCTGTATTCATAACCTCTGTCAACAGTAGCACTTTTAAAACAATAGGCTTCATCCTTGAAGAATTGGACATCACTCCATGTCTTAACGGTTTTCCAGGATGAACCGATTTTCTTTTGCAACTCAATTTTTACACGAATTTCTTCGACCTTAAAGTGCGCCTCCGTACTTCCTTCAACACCAACTAGACCATCACCGTAATCGTGCAAAGCTACATACCATACATAAATTAAATCTACCTCTTGAGCGGTATTGGGTATCAATTTCATGTCAGCCTTGGAATGATAGTCCTTTACTGTGTTAACGGCTGTTTCCGTTTGAAATGTGTCGCTTGAAGCATAAACGGTGGCAGTGAAAAATATCAACAAAAGAATAACTAATAGAGAAATAAAAATCTTACCATAGTTTTTCATAACACCTCTCCTCTCTGCATTTTTTACCCATGTATTTAAGAGGGAAAACGGATAAAAAATGTTACACGGTTTTGAAAAAACTAAAAAATATTTTCAAAGGTGTAACATTTTTTGTCTTAAAATTCTCTTATATATGCGCAAGACAGATGAGGTACAGAGGTGATGCTTTATGAAGGTGTAAAAAAATACAACGGTAAAAAGGGGGAACTCTATAGGGCAAAGATTATCAGTATGGGAAAGGCAGATTTCCGAGAGATGAATTGCGGCTATCGAGAGTATTTCTGTAAAGAAAGTATATTAAAGGAGGGAAAATGATGCTTAAAAGAAAAACTGTAATTGCAATATTAGTATTGAGTATGATTCTAGTGAACATTACAGTTTTAGCTGCCAGTAGTGAAATACAACCGGGAGGTGTAAATGTCTCAATAAACCCCATAAATTGTAAACAGATTGAATTTACTGAGCTTGATACTGAATTATTACCCAGGCAAGTAAAAAAATATTTAGATATTAAGAAAGGTAAGCT
>JBASIK010000010.1:0-5316 GCA_049654745.1 Bacteroidales bacterium | reverse complement strand
TCCTGTACGGTGGGAGCTGCAAGGCATCTAATGCTGCTGAGTTGTTCTCAATGCCCGATGTTGACGGAGGGTTGATTGGAGGCGCTTCACTGAAAAAAGAAGAATTTTGCGCTATTGTGGAATCAGTAAAATAAGGAGATTATCAACTATAAAGGGGGCTGTACACAGCCCCTTTCTCTTTTTTAGTCTAGCTTCTAATTGAAATCCAAAATAAGCTTAATCAAATAACCGTTATTAAAAAAATTTTATCAACTTTATTGTTTCTGAAGTAAAATTTTCTGATTGCACGATGCTGAAAAAGCTAATTATTACATGTCTGGCACTCATCTTTGCCTCAGGTAATGCTTTTACGCAGGGCAGAAAGGTTTTCTCAGGGGAACGGGAAAAATTCTCCGCAGAACTGACTGCATATATGGGCCCGAATCTCACACCAGACCAGAGTGCCATTCTGAGTAAATTTACGTCCAGCTGGGACAGCGCATATTTTTCCTCAGATATTGCTGAAAATATTATGGGCATCAGCTCATTGCTGGCTGCCAGAAACTTCAGGCCTGTTCCTCATTTCATCGACTTTCTGAAAACACTTCTCGACCTCTCTCAATATAAAGGCAACAAAGGCTATTTTCTCACCTGGCTTACTGGACTTGGAGCCATGATACACAAACCAGCCATCAACAACGACAATATAGACAGACACCTGAGAAATACCAGCTCGTTCGTAACATCAGGTATTGTTTTCGAATCAGCAACTGTAAAATGGAAGATAAAAGGACAGAATACAACATTTGAATACAATACTTCATTCTTTATAAATGCTCAAAATGTAACTCTTACAGCCTATTCCCAGAAAGATAGTATAGAGATATACGACGTAACTGGAAAATATTTCCCTGAAAATACGATTTTCAGGGGTGTTATTGGTACGGTTTATTTTGAGAAGGCAGGTTATCCCAGAAATGAAGCATTTGCAGAAATCAGGAATTATTCTATTAATCTTCAAAGGGCTGCTTATGAGGTTGATTCTGCACTATTTACCTATAAAACTTTTTTTGAAAAACCCGAATACGGAAAACTTACAGACCAGGTTTCCCTTTCTGGTAATCGTGAAAACATCAGGTATCCCAGGTTTGAAACATACACCAAAACTTTTGCAATAAAAAATATTTTCAAAGATGTAAATTATGAAGGGGGCATAAGGCTTGAAGGTTCTACAGTAATAGGCATGGGTGATGTTTTCACTCCTGCACGCGTTACGATTTTCAGAAATGATACCCTTTACCTGAAAGTTGCTGCCAATACATGCCTTATTACCCGTGGAGGTATCAACACACAGGAATCATCTGCCACTTTTTATCTGGGGAATGATTCCATTCATCATTCAAGCATAGGATTTTCATATAATGCCGAAAACCGTGAAATAAACCTTTTCAGAAGCAACAACCCAATAGCAAAAAGTCCCTGGTTTGATTCCTTTCATGGTTTTGATATCTATTTTGAAAACCTCATCTGGAACATGAACCAATCGACAGTAATTCTATCCCGCTCAAGGGGAGCCTCACTTGGCCAGGCAAGATTCGAGTCAGCTTCATTTTTCAATTCAACATATTTCGAACGACTTGCTGGCATTGACGAATACCATCCACTTTACCGCCTTAGGCAGTTTGCCGATTGGTTTTATTCAAACACGTTCCCTGTGAAAGAATTTGCAAAATGGATGAATAAACCTGAGGAAGCCGTCACCGGTCTGTGCATTGACCTTACCAACAGGGGCTTTCTTTTCTACGACAGGGTCAATAATGAAGTGACTATAAAAAGCAAAGTGGATGACTTCATAAATGCATATGCAAAGAAGAAAGATTATGATGTGATTTCTTTTATGAGCGAAACAAACGCTTCGGTGGAAAATGCATTTCTCGACCTTAATAGCTTCCGTTTGACAGTTAATGGTGTAAGAAATATTTTTCTGAGTGATTCACAAATGGTAGCTCTTTATCCATATAATCAGAGAATTGAGATTGGAAAAAACAGGAAAATTTCATTCGACGGAGTTGTTGAGGCTGGACTATTTACAATTTTCGGTCACAATTTTGTATTCGATTATGATACCTTTAAAATAAACCTTCACAAAATTGATTCAATAAGAATAGCTGTTGAAACCGGTGAAAGAGATGCCATGGGAAGACCATTGATCAAGGATGTCGAGAACCTGATACAGCTTACAACGGCTGAATTATACATCGATGATCCGAAAAACAAATCAGGGCTAAAAAGCCTGAAACAGTATCCTATAATAAATGCGACATCCTATTCATATATTTTCTACGACAAAATACCTGGACTTGAAGGAATTTATAAACAACAAGACTTTTATTTCAGACTTGAGCCATTCACCTACGATAACATAGATCATTACACAAATGAAATGATGAATCTCCCTGGAGAATTCTACGGGGGAAACATTATAAAACCAACGAAACAATATCTTATTATTCAGGAAGACAACTCACTTGGATTTACAATGAATATTCCCTCTGATGGAATTGAAGTTTATGATGGCAAGGGCAGATTATACAATATGATCTCAATGAGCAACAAAGGTCTGACTGGTAGCGGTAAACTAAGAAGGATTACTTCTGAAACAGAATCGGATGAATTCAGGTTCTTTCCCGACTCGATGATAACCTTTGCCCGTTCGTTTACAATATCACCTGACGGAAGCGGTCGTTTCCCGGTGCTCTCATCTAACGATGTATCGGTTAAATGGTTAACCTTAACTGATGAATGGATTGCAAGCAATGCTCCCGGGAAAAAGTTTGATATGTTTGGCAATGGCACACAACTTGACGGAAAAATTATTCTGACACCTGAAAAATTATCAGGTTCCGGAACAATAGACATAACAGACTCCAGAATAATATCAAATAAATTCAACTTTGAAGAAAATATCATTCAAAGCGACACTGCTGACTATAACCTCAAATCAACACGCGGCGAAGCCATCGGGTTTCTTGCTGAAAATGTCAATGTAACAATCGACTTCAATTCGTACCAGTCGAAATTCAGCCTTAATACAGGCACATCCCTGGTAAAGTTCCCTGAAATACAATATATCTGTACAATGACAGATTTTCAGTACGATATGAAAAACAGGATTCTTAACATGGAACAGAGGGGTAAAGCTGAAACACCACTTATGTCACCGGATGAACTGCTGAAACTCGACTTTAATAAGCTCGACAAACCCACCTTTTTTGCAACCAATATTATAAAAGACACTATCGCATTCACATCATGGAAAGGAAGATATGATCTTAATCAGGAAATTGTTATTGCTGAAAACATTAATTACATACACATTGCAGATGCTCTTATTCAGCCCGATAAAGGCAAAATAACAATTGAAAGGGGAGCAAGGATTCAACCTCTTCAGAATGCTGTTATTGCAGTCAATAACAAGCATTTGCTTCATTCAGGAAACATAGTCATTGAAAATACTCGTAGCTACTCAGGGAGTGCAATTTATAACTATGTTGATGAAAGCGGCAATATTCAGCAGATTAACTTCCCGAAAATAACATCCGATAAAGGTATTACATCAGCAACAGGATACATTCCTGTTACTCAGAATTTTATGCTCAGCCCGGCATTCAGCTTTACAGGCGATGTAATGCTCTCGGCGCAGGATGATTTTCTTACATTTACAGGAGCTGCCGGAATTGTTCATAACTGCAGTTTTAAAAGTTATAACGTAAAATTTAAATCCAGCATAAACCCGAAAATGGTCATTATCCCTATAGCCGACAAGGTTAGGGATATTAATGACAATCCTGTATATTCGGGCTCATTTATATCAACGGATTCCGCTCATATTTATCCGGCATTTCTTTCTGAGAGGAAAAGCTGGAGCGACGCCCAGATAGTCAATGCACAGGGCGCATTATGGTACGAGAAGGAAAAAGGAGTATATAGAATTGCATCAATGGAAAAACTTTCCGACCTTTCACTGCCTGGGAACATGATCACTCTTGATAAAAATTATTGTATTCTCTCGGGTGAGGGTCAGCTTAATTTCGGCGCAAATTATGACCACCTGAAAATGGCTGCTGCAGGCAAGGTAATTCATAATATCGACTCGGGCAAAGTGAATCTGGAGGCCATTATTGCTGTTGATTTCTATTTCTCCCCGCAGGCACTCGAAATGATGAGTAATGATATAAAAAGAGTCCCGGCACTTGCACCTGTCAACCTGAATACAGAATTCTACAAAAAAGCCATGAAAGACCTTTTAGGAGAATCTGTAGCAACAAGAATAAATGAAGAAATAGGTCTGTTCGGAACCACCAGAAGCCTGCCGAGGGAATACCCATATGAGCTGCTGCTGAACGATGTGAAACTCTACTGGAACGAACCAACTTCATCATTCCGTTCAAAGGGTAAAATTGGAATTGGACTTGTAGGCTCAAATGCTGTGAATGTTTACGTCGACGGATTTATTGAAATACAGAGGAGAAGATCGGGAGATTTGCTTGATATATATCTTAAAGCAGATAATTCAACCTGGTATTATTTCTCATACTTCAGAGGTGTTCTGATGACGCAGTCGAGCAACCTTGAATATAATACTCTAATCTCTACCCTTAAGGAGAAAGTTCGTACGCATCCTGAATCCTCAACCCGGGTACCATACACATACATGATATCCGTTGAAGACAGGCTGCCGAGATTTTTGCAGCGTATGACTTCGGATCAGGCTGAAGAACAAGAACAAAAGTGAACATAATAATTCTTTCAGGAATGCATATTTTTTACACTTCAGGCATCAAAGGAGAAAAGTGTATTCTTGATGTTACAGAATCCAGGCATTGTGTAAAAGTTCTTCGTCTGAAAAAAAACGACCCTGTAAAACTTATTGACGGTACAGGAAACCTTTATGAGGGAGTTATTTCAGAGCCAGACCCTGAGGCGTGTACTGTCAGAATAACGAAAGTCATAAAAGATTTTCAGCCAAGGCCTTACAGATTACACTTGGCTGTATCTCCTCTAAAAAATCCTGAAAGGTTTGACTGGCTGGTTGAAAAATGCGTTGAGATTGGTGTGGATGAAATCACACCTGTTATATGCAAAAACACCGAAAAGAAGAACATAAAACCAGAAAGAATAAAGAAAATAATAGTTTCGGCGATGAAGCAATCGCTGAAAACATATCTGACGAACCTGAATGAGTCGATTGATTTTTACAGATTTATTTCTGGTGATTTTAATGGCATAAAGCTTATAGCACATTGTTCAGCCAATTTCACAAGAGAGCATGTATCC
>JBASIK010000009.1:0-5093 GCA_049654745.1 Bacteroidales bacterium | reverse complement strand
CTACTGAGGGGTCCAGAAGCAGAATTAAACCTCAACTATGCACTTTTAACCGCAGCAGCTGAAGGAAAAATTAACAGCATCAGATGGCTTATAAAGTATGGAGCAGATGTAAATACATCCACTATGGAAGGAGTGACGCCGCTTCATTTTGCTGTGGGAAATGACAAGACAGAAGCGGTAAAGGTTCTACTGGAATATGGACCCAAACTTGATGTTCTTTCAAATTACTCAGAATCACCTCTTCATATTGCTGTTAAGAAGAATAACACTGAAATTGCAGAAATTCTTGCCAGAGCAGGAGCAGATGTTAACATTAGAGACAGGTTTGGTGCCACTCCCCTTCACTACGCCTGTGCATATGGATACTTTTCTGCTGCTGATATACTTCTTTATTATGATGCTGCAATTTACACCAAAGATAATGAAGGTACTACACCTCTGATGGCGGCGGTATGGGCAGGACATGCAAATATTGCAGATCTTCTTTTGCAAAATGGCGCCGACCCTTCCGACCGTGATAATGATGGATTTACCCCATTTCTCATTGCTGCTCAAAATGGCGACACACTGATAATGGACCTGCTGATAAAAAGATTTGTAAATATATACGAAACAAACAATTACAATTACAATGCCCTTGACCTCTGCATAATGTCAAACCATAAAGAGGCTCTTGAATACCTCCTCAGAAAAGGAGACAAATGGTCATCATCAGAACAATCAAAGGCAGTAAGCCCTTATGCGGTTGCTATCGCATACGGAAGAACAGAACTTATAAATCTGCTAACAAAATATAACATTCCTCAAACTATCCATAAGGGATTTGACCAGGTAAATATTGTTACCAGCACCAGATTTAATCTCCACGATATTTATACTGGCATTTCAGCTTCTTTTAAGGAACCGTTGAGAAATTTCGGAGTTTTATCCGGAATCGATTTCAAACCTGCATACACCAGGGTAATAATAAAGAAAGAAGGGGACGTTTATTATCAGTATATGGATAAAAGCTACCTGTTTTATGCAGGCCTTTTTAAAGACTTCAGGCTCACTGATTATCCTCTTAGAGGGAACTGGACCCTTACTGTTTCGCTCTCGGGCGGTTACTTTTTTGCTAACAAACTGAAAGGAACCAATGAAACACCCGGCGGTAAAATGAAAATTTTACCGGCAGCAGGTTTAAAATGGACAAAAAACAACCTTCTACTGAAAGCTGAACTGGAATACTTCAGGACACCTTTTTATAAAATTGGACCTCTGTGGATAACAGCAGGAATCGGATACACAATATATTTCAATAAAATAAGAGCTCCAGGAAAATATATCAGATGGTATTGAAGGTAGAATGAAAAAGTATGCATTATATATCATAATGTTGCTATTTTCAGCGATTCTCTCATGCGATGAGAACCCGATATTTATTGATTGTCACGACTGCATGCCTGATGAACCTGACCACGCAACTCTGGTGCTGTATATGGAAAAACAGTTAACCGATTGGCATCCGGCAGCAATTGTAAGGATTTATCAGGGCAACCTTGAAGATAATGTCCTTCTTAATATTTTCTATATACGTTATGAAAAATGGGAATTTGACGTGCCGCTTAACAAAAAATACACAATAACTGCAACTTACTCCGACATAGATGGTAAAGAATATATAGCAGTTGATACTGCATATCCCCGAGTAAAGTATGAAAAATCACAGTGCGAGAATCCCTGCTATTTTGTCTACGACCGCATTGTTAACCTGAGACTGAAGTATATGAAGTAACTAACTAACTGTGTTTATATTCTCTCGTTTGCCAGAATTTGTCTCAGGTCTTTTATTGAAATATTACTATTGATTATACCACTGTCGGCAACGCTTATTTTCCCTGTTTCTTCAGAAACCACAATCACAAGCGCATCAGTGTGTTCCGACATTCCCAGTGCTGCCCTGTGACGCATTCCGAATTCTTCCGGCAAATTAACCTGTTCGGTTATAGGCAATGGGCAACGGGCAGCAATTATTTTTCCATTTTCAATAAGCACTGCACCATCGTGCAGGGGAGTATTTTTTGTAAAGATTGTTTCCAGAAGACTAGCATTTATGGCAGCACTAAGCTTCTCTCCTCCCTCAGAATAAGGTTCAAGCAATCCTGAACGTCCAATAACAATTAGAGCCCCTATCTTGTTAAATGAAAGGTATTCAACTGCCCTGATGATTTCTTCAGTATTCTTATGCCCTTTCTGAACCATGTTCTCAGGAAATATCTTCTTCAGACCAAAAAGCTTATTATTATAAACATACCTGCTACCCATAACTATAAGAAACTTCCTGATTTCTTGCTGGAAAACAATTATAAGCGCAATAACTCCCACACCTATAACCTGGCCCAAAAGGGTACTAACAAGTTCAAGCTTAAGAACTTTTACAAGAAGCCAGAATAGATATATCAGAAAAATTGCAACAAATATGCTTAATGCCGGTGTCCCTTTTATTAGCCTGTATAACTGGTACAGAAGGAAGGCCACAAGAAAAATATCGATTACATCATATATGGTAATGTGAAAAGGCATTGTTAAAAACTACTTACAAAATTATTTTTCCATAAAATTATTCAACAGGTCCAATATTATTCACCTTCTTTATTTTTTGAACGAAGCTTCAGGTAGAGAGTCCTGACCTGAACAGCTTCCTTTACGTCATGAACTCTAAGAATGTCGGCACCATTCATCAGAGCTGCCATATTAAGGGCAGTAGTACCGTTGAGAGCATCTTCCGGTTTAACATCAAGTGTTTTCCAGATCATTGATTTTCTTGAAAGACCTGCCATAATGGGCAACCCGGCAATTTTAAATTCTCCCAGACGCCGAAGCAATTCATAGTTATGTTCAACAGTCTTACCAAATCCAAAACCGGGGTCAAGAATAATATCTTTTACTCCCATCGTCCTGAGTTTAAATATTCTTTCCCCAAACCACATTAGGATGTCTGCTACTACATCATTATAAACAGGATTTATCTGCATGGTACGGGGTGTTCCCTGCATATGCATAAGTATATATGGAACATTGAGTTCTGCCACCACATTGAACATCTCTTTATCTGCCTCACCGCCTGAAATATCATTGATAATTTTTGCACCACATTCCATAACAGCCTTATATGCTATTTCGGCCCTGAAGGTGTCAACTGAAACTATTGCTTCGGGAATCTCCCGGGTTATAAGTTTTATGGCCCTGAGCACCCTCG
The DNA here is from genome assembly GCA_049654745.1 of Bacteroidales bacterium. Lineage (GTDB taxonomy): Bacteria > Bacteroidota > Bacteroidia > Bacteroidales > VadinHA17 > LD21. The sequence goes on along the minus strand of JBASIK010000009.1, from coordinate 1,855 downwards.
ATTTTTCCTCTTCAGGTGTGATATCCTCAGCACCGGGACGTGAAGAATACCCTCCTACATCTATAAAATCAGCACCTTCTTCAAGCATCCTGCTGGCAGCTTGCAGAATACTCTTATCATCAAAATAACGGCTTCCTGTATAAAATGAGTCAGGGGTTACATTTATTATGCCCATAATCCGTGGAATCTTCAGGTCAATAAGCTTACCCCCTGTATTTATATATTCTGGCTTCTGCAGCATAATTATTAAAATCCAAAAATAAAATAATCATGTATAAGTGGCAAATATTCTTTTTGAATTCACACTCCGTTATTACATTTGCACATAAAGAATTCCGGATGAAACTAATTGTTATAGAAGGTCTCGACGGCTCAGGGAAATCGACTCAGATTAAACTTCTGAAAAATTTCTATGAAGCCCGAAACAAAAATTGCGAGTTTCTGCACTTTCCACGAACAGATAAACCATGGTTCGGTGAACTGATAGCAAGGTTTCTAAGAGGTGAGTTTGGTTCACTCAACGAAGTAGACCCGTATCTGGTTGCTATGCTATATGCTGGCGACAGAAAAGATGCAGCCGGGATGATTAAATCCTGGCTTAATGAAGGGAAAGTTGTACTCCTCGACCGTTATACCTATTCTAATATAGCTTACCAGTGCGCCAAACTAAATGATGAAAAAAAACAGGAAGAACTTAAAAAATGGATTTTTGAACTTGAATTTGAATATTTCAAAATCCCGCGTCCCGATATAAATCTTTTCCTTGATGTGCCTTTCAACTTCGTCGAAAGTAAGCTCTCAACCAAAAGAAAAGGAGACGATAGAAAATACCTCAACGGTAAAAACGACATTCATGAAAGCAGTCTTGCATACCAGATGAGGGTGCGTGAGATGTACCTGAAAGTGGCTGAAACAGATCCCCTGGTTGAAGTTGTAAACTGCGGCGACACTGAAGGAAAAATCCTGCCACCTGATATAATTTTCAGGATAATCATCAACATCCTTGAACAAAAAAACCTGACCTGATATGAAAATTTTGAGAGTAATTGCCAGAATCATTACAGGTGCAGTTTTCGTTTTCTCAGGAACAGTTAAAGCAATTGACCCTCTGGGTTCAACATACAAATTCTCTGATTACTTCACAGCTTTCGGACTTGATTTCATGCAGCCTTTGTGCCTGCCTCTAGCTTTTCTGCTCTGTCTGGCAGAATTTATTACAGGCTTCTCACTGCTGACAGGTATAAAATATAAAGCAGGTGTGATGAGTGCTACAGTGCTAATGTCAGTTTTTACACCTCTCACATTAATACTTGCTCTAACCAATCCTGTGTCGGACTGTGGTTGTTTCGGCGACGCCATAAAATTAACAAACTGGCAGACTTTCTGGAAAAATGTTGTGCTGATGACATTAGTGCTTATTTTAATTTTCGATAAAAACAAACCATTTGAATACATAAAAAGTCTACCGGGTTGGCTTGTCATATTCTCTGTATCAATCATCTTTGTGGGTTTCACAGGTTATAACCTTAAATACCTCCCGATTATAGACTTCCTCCCTTATAAAAAAGGAAACAATATTAAAGAGCTTATGGAGATACCTGAAGGTGCTCCTGCCCCGGTTTACAAAACCACTTTCATATACGAAAAAAACGGGATCAGAAAAGAATTTACCCTCGATAATTTTCCTGCTGACGATACAACCTGGAAATTTATTGACCAGAAATCTGTTCTGGTTAAGAAAGGTTACGAACCTCCAATACACGGTTTCTCATTAGTGACTGCAGACAACAGGGATATTACAGATATGGTACTGAATAACAGCAACTTCACGCTTTTAATGATCTCCCCGAAATTC
>JBASIK010000008.1:0-14258 GCA_049654745.1 Bacteroidales bacterium | reverse complement strand
CTCGTTCCCTATAGCGTCTGTCTGCCATACCAGGTTTCCGTTACGCTTGTTGTATGCAACAACTCCCGCATAGGGATCTTTTGAATATGAAACGATAAGGAGATCGCCATAAATAAGCGGACTCTGTGTTATTGCCCATACCGGCAGTTTTTCCCCGCCAAAATCTTTCATAATGTTTTTATGCCAGACAGGTTTATGTGTATTGACATCAAAACAATACAGGTCACCGTTGTGTCCTACAGAATATACATAATTTCCATCGGCTGTAGGCACCGACCTTGAGCCGGGATGGTCTACCCTTCCGGGTGCATCATATTCATACTTCCAGAGTTCCTTGCCCGTGGTAAAGTCGAAACACCTCATTACATCTTTTTGGTCTTCAACCCTGTCGAGCAAATAAACTTTTCCGTCTTTCACAACTGGCCCACCGTACCCCGGGTTAACATCTACACTCCATAGAACCTGCGGACCTTTTTCAGGCCATAATCTCAAAAGACCTTTCTGGGGTGAAATGTTGTTTCTGTTAGGGCCAAATATCTGAGGCCAATCCTGTGCTACAGCATAAATTGCAATTGCAAAAAACATTGTAACTGCTGCAAAAATTTTTTTTGTTCTCATAGCTACTCTATTTACATTAATTCTGATTTAATTATTTTCCTGATTTTACTGTTCATATGCTCAATTGAATACCTTTTTTATTACAAATACCCCTGATGGAGGGATTTGATTATGAACATCCATTTCCTCCTTTCCATTCGGGAAGGCATGGAGAAACATATTTCCCCAAGCCGGACAAGTCTGGAATGGAACCATTATTTTGTCACCTTTACACATATCAGATTTTTCTGGTCTCTTAATAACAGTTTGCCGTCGGCAAGAGCCATAGCTCCCCAGTTCTGCGTTGAGCCTCCCACTGATGAGGCAACCGGATCGTTTTCGGATCCTGTTCCCCCTTCCGAGAGAATCTGCACCGACGCTATTGGCTTAAAGCTTGTCGGATCAGGCTGAATCAGGTAGAGGGTTGTCTTGCCATCAGTTGCAAGAATAAGCCCATCTGCAAGGATCATACTGCCTTTATCAAACAAAGGTTCACGCATTGTTTTCCATAGCACTTTCCCGTTCATGTCCATGCAGCAGAGTCCGTCTCGCTTGCTGTTTGTGGAGAACTGGGCATAGAAATATCCGTTGCAGAGCACGGGTGGTTTTGTATGGTCACCGAAGTCATTGTGACGGAAAAGTTCCGTGACAGAATATTTGCCGTCGTTTGTTTTTACCACCTGAATCATTGCGGTTCCAAGTTCGTAGCCTCCCACAATTAATATCCTTCCCTGGCCTGCATCAAGGGCTGGAGCTACCTGGATATGATTTTGCCAGTTATTATATTCCCAGAGAATTTCTCCAGTCTGAGGTTTAAGTCCAATAGCCTTACCCATAGATCTTGGCACCTCCCTGTGACCTATCGGATTCGAAGATGAAAAGACCATTACAATATGATCTTCTCCCGCTATTTTAACTACAACCGGACTTGCATAAGTCTCATTGCCTATTGCATCAGTCTTCCACACAATATCCCCTGTAAGTTTATTGAATGCAACCAATCCTGCGTAAGGATCTTTGGAATAAGCAGTTATCAGCAAGTTGCTATAAACAAGCGGACATTGAGTAATTGCCCAGATAGGCAATTTTGTACCCCCGAAGTCGGTCATCAGGTTTTTATGCCAAACCGGCTTATGCGTATTGATATTTATACAATACAGGTCTCCGTTATGGCCGCAGGTATAGACATAATTACCATCGACGGTAGGGATGCTCCTCGACCCCGGGAACATTACAGATCCAGGCGAATCATATTCAAATCTCCAAAGTTCTTTCCCAGTAGCAAGGTCAAGACATCTGAGGATATCCTTTACTTTATCCTCCCTGTCGAGGATGTAAACTTTTCCATCTTTTACAGCCGGGCCTCCAAACCCGATACCCACATCGACACGCCACAGAACTTCCGGTCCTTTCTCAGGCCATGACCTCAGAAGACCTTTCTGAGGTGATGTATTGTTTCTGTTCGGACCGAATGCCTGAGGCCAGTCCTGTGCATTTGACACTTTTATAATTCCAAAAATCAGAACACATACAAGAATAATTGAGAATTTCTTCATAGTCACCTCTTAGATTTAGTTATAGTTATTTTCCTTTTTTCATCATCCATGGACAGTCATCTTTAACTTTGCAGTTTCTGCACCCTGCCAGTTTTGAAATCAGAGGAATTATCACAAATCCTGTAACAGAAAAAAGAAGTGCCATAATCAACAATCTGTTCGAGTACTCCGTAATGAGCAGATATAATGCCACTGCAAAGGGTACAAACCAGTTCGGATACTGGACGATAATATGCTTTTTAAAAACTTTCCTGAATGGTTTGTCTTCCATTTTCTTAAAAAGAGATGCAGATATTAATCCGTAGCCGCAGGGACACGCTTGAGTACCGTAGTGATGACAATAAGGGCATATCTTTGCCCAGAACCACATAATACTGAAAATAACGTATATTCCGTAAGCAATTGCACCTGGCAGCGATAATTGGTTTATTATCAGAAATCCCATAACAAAGAGAGCCAGTGAAGGAAGATTGTCCAGCAACACTAGCCAGGCCGGAATCTTTTCAGAATGACAGGGCAGACCTCTGTTATTGCCTTCCTTCTCTCTGTCTTTCATAAGTTTTATCCTTTTTTGTGATAAAATAAAAGAAAAATCAATTAATTTAAATAAACCATTGCCTTAAAGAGAAAATCATAACAATGATAACGAAAAACCGTCTGGTTATTTTTCCCCTTTAACCACCCATGCTTTAAACTCAGCAGCCTTGTTTTTGCTTATATATACCCTCTCCGGTGTTTCCGTATCGAGAGTGATGAGCAAACGGTTATCGAACCAGACAGTGATGCTTTTTATGCTTTTCCGTGCAATTATGAACTGTTTGTTAGCTCTTATAAATTCTGAAGGATTAAGCTCGGATTCCATCTGCTCGAGGGAGCCGGAATAAGGATACGATTTGCCGTCCTTTAAATGGATGCTTGTTTTTTTGTCGGTTGTATAAAAAAACGAAATGTCATTTATATCAACCGGCAGAAGTTTGTCTTTTACAGAAATCAGTATTTTGTCCTTATACTTGCGGAAAGTAGTAACATGGGTCATATTTTCAAGATAACTCAAAAGGTCATGCCTGGTAAGTTTTTTGAATTTTTCAATAGCGCGTTTAAGGTCTTTTTCCTTAACAGGTTTCAGGAGGTAGTCGATACTGTTAACCTTGAAGGCTTCAATTGCATACTCGTCGTATGCAGTAATAAAAATTACCGGTGTTTCAACTTCAATCTTTTCAAATATGGAAAATGCCGATCCATCCGACAGGTGAATATCCATAAGTATAAGGTCGGGTAACTGGTTGCTCCTCAGCCATCTTACTGTTTGCCTTACACTCTCCGTGCATCCCACGACATTTACTTCGGGAGAAATCTTCAGAATTATTTCCATCAGGTTTTTGTAGGCTGCAGTCTCGTCTTCAACTATCAATACTCTCATCATCTTCTTTTTTCAATGGTAAATAAACCGTGAATCTTTTGCCATCGTTCTCAACCCTTATTTTCTTATTCATCAGCAATTGGAACCGGTTATCAAGATTCTTCAAACCTGTACCGTTTGTTTCAGGTGGGGTCAGCTTCGGGAAAACAGGATTGGATATAACCAGTTCATTATTATCATTCAGACTGATGTCAACCACCATATGATATTCACTGTCAATTATGTTGTGCATCACCACATTTTCAATCAGAGGCAGAAGGGAAAGCACCGGAATTCTAAAACAATTCACATCTTCCCCCACATTTATCCTGAATTTAAGTTTATTTGCAAATCTTATTTCCATCATGTAAAGAAACGACTTAACAAAATCGAGTTCTTCACCAAGAGTGACAAGTGCTTTTTTATCACTTTGAAGTATATATCTGAACACATCTGAAAGTTTGTCAATATATTTCAGAGCGCTCTCTTTTCCTTTAATCCTTATTACCGAGGACAAGCCATTAAGCGAATTGAAAAAGAAATGCGGGTTTATCTGGTTTGAAAGGGCATTATAGCGGCTTTGCAGATTTTCAATTTTAAGCTTCTCTATTTCCTTTTCTTTTTTTCTCTGTTCACTGTAAAGATACGAAACATGCCCTATCAACATACTCAAAAGAAGCATTACAAAAAACTGGAAGAGCAACATCCCAGAATACCATTCCTTCTTGGGGCTTAATAGCAGGGAAAATCCTATATAAACAAAATAACCTGCAGCTGTAATCAGAAAAGAGAACAGAAATCTTTTCCCCAGTACTGGTGTTTTTAATTTATTGAGGTTATATAAAAGCAATGAACAGATAAACAGTGAGAAGTATGCGTATCTGAATATGAAGAAAAACACAAATGCTGCATATTTTCCAGCCTTCAGATAGTATTCTTTCTCAACTGAAAAAAAAGTTATATTGGGATAAAGAATAAAAATTGCTCCGACCAGACTTGTCAATAGAATTTTAAAAGGTGAATATCTGCCCGTCGATTCACTATTAACAAAACTTTTATAAGAAAAATTTACCGGCATTGTTTTTCCTTCTTTTAAAAAAGGCTAAAATTTTGTAAAAAAATAAAACAAAAAGTTTTAACTGATTATATTATACAAAATTAGAATTTTAAATGTATAAAATTCTGCTATTTATGAATTTGTTTTTTGCGGCAAAAAGAAAAAAGAAGGTATTATAACGAACTGATTGCAAAAACTATCTAATCTATTTAATATATGTGGTAAAATTTAATTAAACTCTATTTTTGCGTTGTTATAAAAAGATATTTTTTCAATATAAAAGATATTTTTTCTTCTGGTTTTCCTTGTAATCAACCTCACCATCTTCGGACAGATTGAACCTGACTAAGTTCACATAATGCTTTTTTAAATGATATCTATCTGTTAAGAGATAAGTTCAAAAGCATATCATTATTCGGTTATACCCAGATACAGTACCAGCATGCGGGCTCCGAAGGAATAGAATGTTTCAACGGTGGAGACTTTGCAGCTTCATCCGAAAACCGTTTTATGATACGCAGTGATAACTTAAAGGTTGAATATGACAACAAAATAAACGAGGGTTTTTATAAGTATTACTTTTCAATGCAATTAAGCGGGACAGAGAAAGCTGTTGGCATCAGAAATGTTTTTGACCGGATTTATATGAGAACAAATGGAATTACTTTAAATTGACTGCAGGACTCTTCAACCGACCTTTTGGTTATGAGATAAACTACTCGTCATCTTTACGTGAAAGTCAGGAGCGAGGAAGAATGTCGCAGATTCTGATGAAAATCGAAAGAGATCCAGGTATGATGCTTTCCTTTGAACCGCAGGATCCGACCAGCAAAATCTATCTAATGAAACTGAATGCCGGAATTTTCAATTGTCAGAGACTTTCAGGTTCTTATGAGTTCGACTCGTTCAAAGACTTTATAGCAAGAGTTTTCACTTAAAAGAATCAAATTAAATAATAGCATCTACATTTCAGAAGGATTATCGTACCTTGATGGAGGATTCATTAACAAATCTGGTATATTTTACAGGGCAATAAGAGATTCCAATGGTCAACTCACATTTCAGTGCGACATTTCCTGGCTTATTACAGGTGAAAAATCACCGAGAAAAATATTATGGAACCGACTTGCAGATAATATTTGACAATCCTTTTGGAAGAACTGAAATAAGAGGGGAATTGCTTGCAAGTATTCAATCAGCCACTTATTCTACATCTTCAACTCATGGGACACTCCCACTGAACAGTGCACTGCAACGCGATTCAATACCTCCTTCACACATTTGCAGGGAAGTACCAGCTGGTACTGAAATTTGATTGGTATGATCCAAATTCCAGAGCAGGAAAACAGAACTAACAGAACCTTACAACTTTGGTCTGCCGACATCAGGTTCGACACATGGGACGCAGGATATATATGGCATCTGAGTGATAATATAAAAATAATGCTCTATTATGAGCATCCGGTAAACGAAAAAACAAATATTTCAGGATTTACAGAAGATATCCGGGATGACACTTTTAGGGTAAGACTACAGTATAGATTTCGAGCATTTTAAAAATACTTTTTCTTTCCAATGGTAATCCGACAGAAAATGCTTTCCCATATCTGTATCTTCAATGATGAGTCCGCACTTTAAGACTGAAATACCGGCATTAATAATTTTATATGGAATGTTAGTATGACATATTCATTCAATTAGGAATATATCGGAAAGTAGTAGAAATTAATATAAGTACTAAATATTAATCATGAATCAGGGTAAAGCCTGGTCTTCTAAATTAGAAACACAAGTGATAGTTGCATATAAAATAATCTTTGTTAAAGTAAGTTAAAAGAATTGTACAGCCTGCAGGAGAAATAATTTATTGTATAATTTTGGGCAAACCCCGGGCTGATTGACTTGATAATGAAGCAATAAAGTCATAGAGTGCAAAGGCATAAGTAGACTTTTGAGGTAAACTATATAGCCCGTAATTGAAACATTAAGTATATTTTTTATTTAAACTAAAAAAATCGTTGATTCCATGAAACAATTCAAGATTCTGATTTCACTGGCTGCACTGTCTGTTGCAATGTTGAATCTTTATTCACAGGACTGGCCACAGTACCGTGGGCCAGACAGAAATGGCATCTCGAAGGAGAAGGGCATCCTGCGAACCTGGCCCAAAACGGGACCGGAAGTATTATGGAGCGTGGATATTGGCATTGGTTTTGGCGGGCCAGTTGTTAAGGACGGTAAGGTATACCTGCTTGACAGGGACGACAAGGTTGGTGATAAATTGAGGTGCTTCGACATTGCCAGCGGTAAGGAGCTCTGGAGCTTCAGCTACGATGCTCCGGGCTCGGTTCAGTTCCCGGGCTCACGCAGCGTCCCTGCTATAGATGGAAACCGGATATACACCTGCGGGCCTTACGGGCATCTTTACTGCATAGATGTGAATACCCACCAACCTTTATGGAACAAGAACATCTGGACTGATTTTGGAGGTGGTCAGATTCCTCGCTGGGCAATAACACAGTGTCCGCTAGTATATGGAGACCTTCTTATCATCGCATCACAGGCACCCCAGGCAGGGGTTGTAGCTTATGACAAGCTCACAGGCAATTTAAAATGGAAAACACCCTCTTTGGGACCGGAAGGATATGTAAGTCCTGTCATTGTGAAAATAGGAAATGAGGATCATGTTGTTATGATAAGTGCTTCAGCCGGCAGGGGTGAATCAGCAACTCCCAGTGTTGTGGCAGGAATTGATCCACGAAACGGGAAAATATTATGGGAATACAGGGGCTGGTCATGCAGAATACCGGTTCCATGTGCCGTCGATGCCGGTGAAGGAAGGATACTTATTACAGGTGCATACAATGCAGGCTCTGCAATGATAAAAGTACAGAAGAAATCGGACGGTTCCTACGGGGTAACAGAATTGTATAAAAATCCAGATTTCGGTGCACACACACAGGCTCCTGTCCTTTATAACGGACATTTCTATGCACAATACTCGACAAATGAAAGAAAAGATGGATTGGTGTGTATGAGCATGGACGGGCAGGTGAAATGGAAAACCGGCAGAGAGCCTCTGTTCGATAAGGGCGGTATAATTCTCGTTGAAGGACTGCTTCTCTGCACCGACGGAATGACCAAACTTTACCTTATTGAACCTGAGCCAACAAAATTCAAGCCCGTGTCTGAAGCTAAGATTCTTAATGGAGGTGTTCCGGAATCAAACCAGGATACGGCAGCCAGATATGGTAGCGCACAAAACTGGGCAGCACTGGCTCTTGCCGGCGGTAAACTGCTCGTACGAGACCAGACAAAACTTTATTGCGTTAAAGTGTCACGTTAAATATTCTGCAAGACAATGCAACATAACATAAAAAACTGCCATACAGGAAAGATTCCTTTATGGCTTATTTTACTTGATAACGTACCGATATTAATTCTTTTCATACTAAGTTTCCTTATTATCAATGAATTATCACTTGCCGGAGCAGTTGTCTATTTAATCTACGCATTGCTCAGCATAATCTGTTTCTGGGCAAAAATACGCCCTTACTGTTATCAATACGATACCCTTGCCTGCCCATGCGGATAAGGAAAAATCTCAGCAAAACTTTTTACATGGAAAGACACAAGCCTGTTCAGAGAAATTTTTTAGAAAAAACATCATAACAAAATTCCCGATCTGGTTTGTGCCTTCTGGGATTGCAATATACCCGCTTATTACAAAGTATTCTGAAAAACTCCTCTTGCTGACTATATTCTTCAGTATTACAGTTTTGTCATTATACCTTTAATTTCAAAACCTACAGGCGGTAAAAACTGTGAAATAAAAGGCGATTGCCCCTGGATGATTGCAGGTAAAAAATAAATGCCAACTGTTTGAATATTCTTTTAACTTTATTGCTCAAATTTTACAGGATATAATGACAAAACAATATGGCAGGTATAAATAATATATTTAAATGTATTCAGCTAATATTTCTGGTTCTATCTGTTCTTTTAACCGGATGCGATGCAGAAACAGATAAGAACACTCAGAAGATAGCCAGCCTGCCTGTTATTGAACCTGACTATACGGATGTAACAATCCCTCCTAACATTGCTCCTCTAAATTTCATTGTCAGTGAGAACGGAAGGCGGTTTCTCGCAGTTGCTGAATCAGAAAATGGTAATTATAAAATCAAGGTCCATTCAGGTGATGGAAAAATTTGCTTTCCACTCAAAAAATGGAAAAAACTTACAGAATCCAGCAGGGGTGGCACAATAACAGTAAAAATTTATTCATCCGGAGAACGCAACAAAGTCACAAATGAATATGAGCCTTTTTCAATATTCGTGGCTGATGAGCCAGTCGATCCATATCTTGCATACCGGTTGATCTTTCCCGGATATTACTGCTGGTCGAATTTGAAAATAGTACAGAGATGCGTTGAAAATTTCCGTGAGAAATCTATAATCGAGAATCAGGTTCTTGATATGAACTGTATCAACTGCCATTTTTTCTGCAATAATAGTCCCGACAGGTTTATGGTGCATGTAAGAGGCTCAAAAGGAGGAACATATATTGTAATTAATGATAAAATAGAAAGGAGAGACCTTAAAATTGACCCCATGCCTGGAAGTGCCACGTATCCTGCATGGCATCCTTCGGGAAAATACATTGCTTTTTCTTCTAACCAGGTAAGGCAAACCTTCTATGCCAACCCCTTAAAAAGTATTGAAGTTTTCGACCTTGTTTCGGACATAATAATTTACAATACAGATAATAACAGTATTTCTATGGTGCGTGAGACAGATACTACAAAGTATCTCGAAACTTTTCCCTGCTGGTCAGACGACGGAAGATATTTATATTTCTGCAGGGCGCCCCAGATTGTGGAAGAACCGTGGCGTGACCCTGAAAAAATGGAGCTCATAAAATACAGCCTGGTAAGAGTACCATTTAACCCTGAAACTGGTCAATACGGAAAAACCGAGATTGTGTATGACGCAGCAGCAGAAGGCAAGAGCGTTTCATTTCCGAAAGTCTCGCCCGACGGAAAATTTCTTGTATTTACACTTGCCAGCTACGGAACCTTTCCTATATGGCACCGTGAAGCCGACCTCTATATGATAGATTTGCAGACAGGCAAATTAAAAAGAATGGATATAAACAGTGAGGAAACGGAAAGCTGGCATGAATGGTCATCAAATGGCAAATGGTTAATCTTCAGCAGTAAAAGACTCGACGGCAGAAGTTCAAGACCATTCTTTGTGTATATTGACCGCCATGGAAATACTGGAAAACCATTCGTTCTGCCACAAAAAAACCCAGGAAAATACAAAACCATGCTCGAATCTTTTAACCTTCCACAACCAGTAAACGGAATGATTAAAGCCAGCCCGCGTGACTTTATGGCTTCTTCAAAAAGAGAATCAGTAAAAGCCGTAGCTGCAAACCGGACTGATTCACTGCCGGAATGGGAAAAGGAAAGAGCAGAAATGAAGAGGAATCCGGGGGAAAAACCTATTCATGAATGATAAAATTTCCGGAAAATGCAGAAAAGCAGAAACATATCAGAAAGGCTGACTGAATACGATGTGTGGCTATTCGTTTCAATTTTTTTCATCTCTTCATTTATTTTCTTTATCAGTGCTGGCAGTTACATTTTATTTTTTCAGGAACAACAACACCTTTTTATTTATCTCCCCGATTTCTTAAGCAAATTCCTTGTAAAACCCGGTGGGCTGCTTGAGTTAGCCGGAGAATTTTTAACCCAATTCTATTTCAGTACCCTGACGGGTTCATTCATTCTGTCATTAATATTGAGTCTTCCTGCTGTTGTACTCCACTTTGTAAACCGCAGGCTTAAAACCGGAAACTTATATTCTCTTGTTTTACTGCTGATTCCGCCATTAGCGCTCTTTCTAATGCAGTCACATTATTATCATACAATGACATACAACCTGGGATATCTTCTGGTTCTCCTCTATTTTCTTTTCTCTGTATCGTCTGAAAGCTGGAAAGTACAGGTTGTGACATTAGCCATTTATCCGTTATTCTATTATATTACAGGTGCTTATGCATTTATTTTTGGCGGTCTGTATATAATTTACACGCTTTTATATTTTAAAGGAAACCGTAAATTATATTATTCTTTGATAATTGTTATCCTGACCGGAGCTTTGCTGGTTTTTTTGGCAAGTAAAATATTTCTTTTCCCCCTTAAACAGCTTCTGACATATCCCCTGCCATCTGTGAATAACCCAATGCACAGATATTTAACGGTTTTTCTTACCGTGTTTGTAATATTGTATCCTGTATTCAGTTATGTTCCCGTTTCGTGGAAAAAGATGAAGCCTGCACTATACATTCTGCGGAATGCAATTCCTTTAGTTCTCTATATTCTGGCAGGGGTAATGCTGATTACCAGGTACAATACTGATGTTGCAAGAGTGATCAATCTTGAAAAGCTGGTGTTTGATGAAAAATGGAACGAAGCTGTGATGTATCATGAAAAGAATCCTACCAGAAATCTTATCGGTCAGTATTTTTACAATGTTTCTCTCACTGAGACTGACCAGTTATGTGAGAGGATGTTTTTCTGTCCTCAGGATTTCGGGGTAAAATCACTGTTTTTACCATGGGACGACGAGCATCTCAACTGGGGTTCCCATGTATTCTATGCAATAGGGCTAATAAACGAAGCTCACCGATGGGCTTATGAGGAACTTGTGGTGTACGGTTACAGACCTCAGAACCTCAAGATGCTTGTAAAAACGAATCTAATCAACGGGAATTTAAGAATAGCTGAGAAATATATTGGCATTCTGAAGAAAACACTTTTTTACAAAAGATGGGCTGAGGATTACGAAAAATTTATAGTTGACACAGTCAGAATAAAAACCCACCCGGTTCTGGGCAAAAAGAAAGAGATCATGCCTGCAGACAACTTTTTTATCTTTCTCAATTCACCGGAAGATAATTTACCCTTGCTGGTTGAATCAAATCCCTCAAATAGAAGGGCTTTTGAGTACCTGATGGCATGGCTTCTTTTAAGTAAAGATGTTGAAACTGTAGTAATGAACATCCCCAAAATGAAAGAATTTGGATATTCAAAAATTCCAGTGCATATAGAAGAAGCTATTTTGATCTATTATAACAGTAAAAGGGTGATGCCTGATCTGGGAGGGCTTACTATAAGTTATGCAACAACCGAACGTTTCAGACGTTATGTGGCTGCCTATTCGGAACTACTGCAGAGGTCGGCACTTACCAGGGAAAGAATGGAGCCTGAATTCGGCAATTCTTACTGGTTTTATTTCCACTTTTTAAAAATTGTTAAATAATTTTAATTATTTCAAAATAATTGTATCTTTGGAGTGCTCTCCATAAGAAATATAAAAGGAGACTTTATAAACCTTTATAACTAACCTTAAAACCCTGATGCCTATGAAGAAAACTGAACCAAGCTTTTCAGAGGCAAACAATCAAGTCATGTTTGCCGCAATTTTCCACGAAAAAAATTAACCTTCCTTTAGTACTTCTCCTCACAGGAGAGAAGTAAGTATTTATTTGTTAACAATTAATTAAAGTAATTTTTTAATCTATAAACGTATGACAAAAGAAGTACTGCGAAATTTCCGGTTTAGGGCAATGTTGGGAATTAACGTTGCCTTAAAAATTGTGGCACTTTTCATTCTGCTTGCTACGGCCGTACCTATTTTCGCTTCATCAGTGGCTGATGATGGAAACTATGCCGGGAGTTATATGCAGCAGAAAAGGATCACAGGCAGGATTACTGACGCTGCAGGGAACCCCCTGCCAGGCGTAAACATCATTGAAAAAGGTACTACCAATGGTACCATCTCGGATGCTGACGGACGCTACCAGATCAATGTTGCAGGTCCTGCTTCTGTATTAACTTTCTCGTTTGTTGGTTTTGTAACACAGGAGAAAACAGTAGGCGACCTGAGTGTTATTGATGTTGTGCTGGTAGAAGCTGTATCAGCTCTGGATGAAGTAGTAGTTGTGGGCTATTCAACCCAGGCAAGAAAAACCCTTACTGGCGCTGTTTCAACGGTCAATGCAACAGCGCTGGCAACACAGACATCTGCAAGTGCAATACAGCGTCTTCAGGGTAAGGTTGCAGGCGTGATAATCCTCAATGCACACACCCCCGGAGCAGGAGCCAACATCAGAATACGTGGTATGACAACCATCAATGATGCCAGCCCACTCTATGTTGTTGACGGCGTACCAGGAGGCACTTATGCACCTAACGACGTTGAGTCAATAACCATCCTGAAAGACGCAGCAGCAATGTCAATCTACGGTGCACGTGCTGCAAACGGTGTGGTTCTGATAACAACAAAATCAGGCCGCAAGAACCAGAAAGTTTCACTGAATGTAAATTATATGCAGGGTATCACACACAGTTCAAAATTCTATGACCTCCTGAATACCCAGGAATATGGTGAGATGCTTTGGCTTGAATTCAAGAACGCAGGTGTGTCACCCAACCATAAACAATACGGAACTGGAGCAACCCCTGTAATTCCTGATTATATCTTTCCTGCCGGTGCAAAGGAAGGTGACCCCGGAACAGACCCAAGCCTTTACGATAACCAACTCTCATGGCAGGACGGAACCGATACATATCTTATCACAAAAGCAAACAAGATCGGTACCGACTGGTTCAAGGAAGCAACACGGAACGGCACCTACAGAGATCTTCAGATTGATGTCGCCGGTGGTACACAAAATACAACCTATGCATTTCTGCTCGGTTACCTTCAGGATGATGGGATCTTTAAATATACCGGCTACGACAGGCTAAACTTCAGGACAACTGTAAACACCAGTCCTGCCAAATGGATTGACCTTGGTACGACAATCGGAGGAAACTATACTTATAATTACGGTTACACAGGAAATGACAACTCCGAGAGTTCAATTGTTTCCTGGTGTTACAGAATTCCGCCGATAATTCCTGTATTTGACATCTCAGGTAAAACGTATGCAGGTACAAGGGCAGGCGACCTTGGTAATGCACAGAACCCGATCTTCCTGCTTGACAAGAATCAGTGGGATTATACAAAGAGCCTTAACCTCAGTGGTAATGCCTTTATTAGGTTTAATATTCTTAAAGGTCTATCAATCCAGTCGCGTATTGGTGTTAACTACAACTCCTACTTCTCAAATAACATTAATTTTGTTGAGGTTGCCCATGCAGAAAGAGGTACTTATGATTATCTTGGCTATAGTGCAGGGACAGGCGTAAACTGGACCTGGACCAACACTGCAGAATACTCTGTTATCGTCGGTCAGCATAACCTTAAGGCAATTGCAGGTACCGAAGCTTATGACACTCAGGGTATATCTTTCTCTGCAGCAAGAAACCAGTTCTCATTCGATGCTGTACAGTACATGACCCTGAACACAGGTTTGCGTGATATTACAAACTCAGGTTCTCCATATGGTGAAAACAGCCTCTTCTCAATATTCGGACGTATCAATTATTCTTATGCCGACAAATACCTGTTGGAAGGTGTTGTACGCCGCGACGGTTCATCGCGCTTCGGGGAAAAGAAATACGGTATCTTCCCTGCTGTTTCTCTTGGATGGAGAATATCTCAGGAAAGCTTTATGGCTGCAACATCAAGC
>JBASIK010000007.1:0-42042 GCA_049654745.1 Bacteroidales bacterium | reverse complement strand
GTTTCAATTATTGCCTCTTCTTCCAGATTGCTGTTCTTCAAACCCCAGACAAAAGGATAAGAATTGGCATATTTGACAATCGAAATCCTGATTTTTTCCATTATTGGCAATTTTGCCCTTTTTTAATTTATTTGAATATGTTATGTGTTTTTTTAGCGACTAAAATACTACTTTTGCTCTGAAAGGTTAATGACCTTATTAATAAAACTCATAGGTATGGATTTTGATTCCCTGATGGCAATATCACCTGTTGACGGCAGGTACAGGCACAAAACGGATGAGCTTGCAGATTATCTGTCGGAGTTCGCCCTCATGAAATACCGGACTATGGTTGAGGTTGAGTATTTTATTGCCCTTTGCGATATCCCCCTTCCACAATTGAAAGATTTTGATGCCGAAAAATACGATCTGCTACGTTCGTTTTACAGGGAGTTTACAATTGAAGATGCCAGAAAGATTAAGGAGTACGAAAAGACCACCAACCACGACGTTAAAGCTCTTGAGTATTTTCTGAAGGAGAAATTTACGACTTCAGGACTTGAGAAATGGAAGGAATTTATTCATTTTGGCCTTACGTCGCAGGACATCAATAATACCGCTCTGCCGCTCTCAATAAGAGATGCAATGGCTTATGTCTATACTCCTTTACTTTTCGAAATCAGGGAAACTCTGGCAGATATGTCGGAGAGATGGAAAAATATTCCAATGCTTGCACACACTCATGGTCAGCCAGCTTCTCCGACAAGAGTCGGAAAAGAGTTCGCTGTGTTCGTTGTAAGGCTCGATGAACAGGTAAAGTATTTTTCTCAGATACCCTTCTCTGCAAAATTCGGTGGAGCAACAGGCAACATGAATGCACACAAAGCTGCTTACCCCGACATCGACTGGAATGCCTTTGCAGAAAATTTTATAAACGGGATACTGGGCCTGAAACGGTCATTCCCTACCACGCAGATTGAACATTACGACAATCTTGCGGCGCTGTTTGACAACATGAAAAGAATAAATGTCATACTCACCGACCTTGCAAGAGACATATGGATGTATATCTCAATGAGATATTTTGGGCAAAAAACACAAAAGGGCGAAGTTGGCTCATCCACCATGCCTCATAAAATAAATCCGATAGATTTTGAAAATGCCGAAGGGAATTTCGGAATAGCAAATGCACTCTTGATGCATATGGCTGAAAAACTTCCGGTTTCGAGACTTCAGCGCGACTTAACCGATTCAACAGTCACCAGAAATATCGGTGTGGCTTTTGCTCATACAGTTATTGCTTTTGGTTCTCTGCTGAAAGGACTTGATAAACTGGTGATTAATGAGACAAAAATAAGAGAAGACCTTGAGAATAACTGGGTTGTGGTTGCCGAAGCAATACAAACCGTTCTTAGAAGGGAAGGTTATGATAAACCGTATGAAATGCTTGCCGAACTTACACGAAAAGAAGAAGGAGTTACACGCGAAACTATTATGAATTTTATCGATAGCCTGGATATCAGCGAGGAAATACGTAAAGAATTAAAGGCAATTACTCCGTTTAATTATACGGGAATTTAATTTCTGGAGGGGAATGAATACAATCAGGATACTTTTTAAGTACATCTCACCATACAGGTGGCAGGCTATAAAAAATGTCCTGTTCAATATTATCAGTGCTTTTTTTGCACTCTTCACCTACACACTTGTTGGCCCGTTTCTGAACCTTCTTTTTAAAGGTGTGAAAGCTGCCCCTGAACCTGGTGAGTTTGTGCTCAGCCTGCAGTGGCTTATGGACTTCGGGAGATATAAATTTTATTCCTATGTAACTGAACACGGTGAGGCTCAGACTATTCTTCTTGTGTGTGTGGTTGTAGTTATAGCAAGCCTGCTCAAAAACGGTTTTGTTTTCCTTGCAAACAATAATATGGCTTATATCAGGGCAGGAACTGTTCGCGACCTCCGTAAGAAGCTGTATGACAAAGTATTGAGATTGCCACTTTCATACTTCAGTGATGCTCGTAAAGGCGATGTAATGACAAGGATTTCGAACGATGTGCAGGAGATAGAACTCTCTGTAATGTCATCCCTTACAATGATATTCAGAGATCCTCTCTACATAATAATCTTCGTTGTATATCTGATGGTAACAAGTGTGGAACTGACACTCTTTGCTCTGATAATGATGCCTGTAAGCGGGTGGCTGATTGGAAAAGCAAGTAAAACACTTAAGTCATCATCATTTGCCAGCCAGCAGAGCCTTGGAAGACTCCTGTCGCAGGTGGAAGAAACACTATCGGGATTGAGGATTATAAAAGGTTTTAATGCTGAGGAAAAAGTTTCATCGCAGTTTACCAATAACAATGAGAAGTACACCAAAATATTCAGGCGGGTTACCCGAAAGGCATATCTTGCTTCACCGCTCAGCGAATTCCTTGCCACAATTGTGATAATGATACTTATGTATTTCGGTGCCCGGCTGGCAATTAGCGGAGTGGGAAATATGACACCCGACAAACTTATCACCTTTATGGTTGTCTTTTCACAGATAATACCTCCTGCAAAAAATATAACAACTGGCTATTTCATGATCCAGAAAGGACTGGCATCAATCGAACGACTCGACCAGCTACTCAACGCCGAGGAAAAAATAAAGGAAAAGGAGAATGCTCTGCCCGTCAAATCGTTCAACAAAGCAATTGAATTTCAAAATGTATGGTTTTCTTACAGCACCGAGCCAGTTCTGAAAGACATAAATCTTAGAATCGAAAAAGGACAAACCGTTGCAATTGTTGGCAAATCGGGTAGTGGTAAATCAACACTTGTTGATCTTATACCACGTTTCATGGACGTTGACAGCGGCAGGATACTTCTCGACGGAATTGATATCAGGGATTTAAAGGTTAAAGACCTGAGGAATTTGATGGGCATAGTAAGTCAGCATCCGATTCTGTTCAATACTTCATTTGCAGAAAATATTGCCTTTGGCATGGAGTCATATTCGATGGAAGACGTTATTAATGCTGCACGAATAGCCAATGCTCATGATTTTATTATGGAGACGGAAAACGGATATGAGACTGCTGTTGGTGAGGGCGGATGCAAGCTGAGCGGTGGTCAACGGCAACGTATCAGCATAGCAAGGGCAATAATGGTTAATCCTCCAATACTCATACTCGATGAGGCAACCTCATCACTCGATACCGAATCGGAACGCTATGTGCAGGAAGCAATAGTCAGACTAATGAAAAACCGTACCTCTATAGTAATAGCCCACAGACTATCAACAATACAGAATGCCGACGTGATTATTGTGCTAGATAATGGCAGGATTATCGAAACTGGCACACATAAAGAGCTTATGGAAAAGGATAACGGTTTCTACAAACGCCTGCACAGCTACCAGGTTATCTGATTTACCAGTTCAACCGGATAGGTAGATTGTATTTATGACTATTCAGTTCAGGAAAAGCTCCCTGTTGCTGCAAACAAACATCCTGGTGCTTTTCGTATATTCTCCACCTGAAGGCGAAGGGTATTCAAGATCTATGTAAAAAGCCCTGAAACCTGTTTCAGGATAGTAAACCCTGGTCTTGATATTTGAAATATCCTGATATTCAATGTTTTTTACCACAAAGGTGTCATTCCTGAAATCTCTGTCGGGAGAATCGCACATCCATAATCTTGCACTTTTAAGTCCTTGAGATGCCTTAACGGTGAGCTCGGTAAAAAGAGTGTCATGCTTAATTTCCCACTCACACGATGGATGCGGCAAATGGTTTATTACTGTTCCGAAAAAAGCATTCAGTGCATTTATTGCCTGACGACCATCACCCAGATCATGTCCGGCATTTGGCACATAGTGCAGGTAGTTTTCTCCCGGTATTTCGTTTATGTAATTTTTTACTGCATCGACAGGCCAGTATGGATCGTTGGTTCCTATAAATATCATCTTGGGCATCGTGAGTTTATCCCTGTACGAATAAGGATCAATCATTGCTACAAGCTCCTGTCCTTCAGGTGTGGAAAGGTCCTGTGCAATGCCAAGCCTCACATAATCTTCTATCTCGGCGCTGTAATCTCCCCACACTTCTTTTTGATAAGCAATATTAACAGGCATATTTAGAACATCTATCACCATGGGTGCTATAGCTACAACTCTTTTATCCTGCGAGCCAGTAAGCCATGTGGTCCACCCCCTTTTTGAAGCACCTGAAAGAACGAACTCATTGATTCCGGCTCCGTACTCCTTTTTACAGAAATCCGTAACTGCATCCATTGCTCTGACAGCACTTTTGACCATTGGAAAAAGCAAAGGCCAGGAATAATCTTTATCCTGTTTGTAGTTATGAAGTGTATAGGAGATTAATGCATCTTCTGTAAGAGTATCATATAGCGGCTGATTTGGAACCTGTGAAATCACCGCAATAACAGCTTTGTTCCTCTGTGCAATTGCAGAAAGCATCAGCACCAAATTGTCATTTATGCCTTTCCATCTCGGTTCACCGTTTTTCAAACTTCCACCGGTTATAAAAAGTAATGCACAGTTATGCTTTATTTCATCAGGCACAACAACGGTCAGCTGATGAACCCATGTGTATTCACGCCATTTCTGGGATGTTAGTTTCAGAATAGCAACCTTCATATTGCCTTCTTCGAAATTTTCTTTTATCTCCCAGGAATATGTAGTGTCGCCATTGTTTAAATACCTTTCCAGAGCTGTTTGCGGTGTAATGGGGTCTTCCCTGTGCCGACACGAAAGTGTAGCAGCAAACACAAATATGACGAGGAAAAGAATTTGTGATTTTTTCATACGCTTATTTTTTCTATTTAGCGAAATAAAATTTTAATTTTAAAACGAACAACTTTTTTGAGAAGATATTAAGAACAATTAAATAAAATCAGACATGCCAATGTTAAGACTTTTTCTTTTTTCATTTGTTTCAGCCGCTCTTTTTACAGGTTGTTGCAGAAAAGAACTGGAACCTATTGACCTTGTTAATCCTTACATCGGGAATATCAGCCATCTTCTTGTTCCGACATATCCTACAGTTCACAGGCCTAACAGTATGCTCAGGTTTTATCCCGACAGGGTAGATTATACTGCATACAGGATGCCAGGATTTCCACTGAACATTATTTCGCACCGCTCTGGTAAAATATTCGGAATAACACCTTTTACCGGAAATCCCGGGAGTGTTCCGGTAAATATTTCATATATCTATGATAATGAAAAGATTACACCTTACTATTATAAAGTAACTCTTACTGAACCTGACATTAAAGTTGAATTTACTCCGGAAGAAAAAGCGGGATTCTTCAGAATTGGTTTCCCCGGTGGGAGTGATGCTGGGATTATCCTTCGCACCACAGGACAGGGCGAACTGTCGCTTAACGATGATTCCGTGATTGGTTACGATACATTTAATGGAGTAAAAACGTGGCTTTGGCTGGAGTTCGACAGAAAACCCAATAGTGTTTCAGCGAGACGGAACGATACTCTGCTTGCTGTGAATTCAATAGCAGGCAACAGGGTGGCATTGTATACCTGTTTTGGGAAAGAAGAAAAACCTGCTGAACTCAAAGTAAGATATGGAATTTCTTATATCAGTGCTGAACAGGCAAGGAAAAATCTTTACAAAAGCAGGGACAAATGGGACTTTGAATCAATAGTGAAGGAGGGTCGTGAAATCTGGAACAACACTCTTTCAAAAATTGAGATAGAGGGTGGCACACATAATCAGCAGGTTGTTTTTTATACCTCTCTTTACCGCTGTTTCGAAAGGATGATAGATATCACCGAGGATGGCTGGTATTACAGTCCCTGGACTGGCAAACCTGAACCTGCTGGAGATACGGCATATTATACCGACGACTGGGTATGGGATACTCATCTGGCTCTTCATCCGCTACAGGTAATTCTCAACCCTTCTCAACAGGATGAAAAGATCAATTCCTATATCCGCAGTGCAAGACAAAGCGGTTGGATGCCTACATTCCCGGTGGTTACTGGAGATAATCATGCCATGAACGGAAATCATTTTACGGCCGTTGTGCTCGACGCGTGGAACAAGGGTATAATGGGTTTCAGTCTGGAAAAGGCTTATAACCACCTGAAAAAGACTATAATGGAGGAAACAAAGCTGCCATGGGTTAAGGGACCTGCCACTGTGCTGGATAAGTTTTACGATGAGAAGGGGTGGTTCCCGGGGTTGAAGAAGGGTGAAGCTGAAACAGTACCTGCGGTTCATTCATTTGAGAAGCGGCAATCGGTAGCTGTTACGCTTGCATCGTCGTACGACGACTGGTGCATGGCACAGATGGCGAAGGCACTTGGTAAGGAAGATGATTATGAATTTTTCAGAAAAAGAAGTCTGAACTACAGAAATCTCTTCAACACGGCAACAGGTTTTTATCATCCGAAAGACAGTGAAGGCAACTGGATAGAACCTTTTGATTACAGGTTCGATGGTGGACTTGGTGCCCGTGATTATTACGATGAAAACAATGGCTGGACGTACATCTGGCAACCGTATCATGCTTTCGAAGACTTAATAAATATGATGGGAGGGCCTGAGAAGTTCGATGAGAAGCTTGACCTCCTCTTCACAGTGCCATTGGGCAGGTCGAAGTGGCAGTATTATGCAGTTTTACCTGATGCAACGGGAAATGTAGGTCAGTTCGTTATGGGCAATGAACCCTCAATGCATATACCTTATCTTTACAACCTTGTTGGAAAACCATGGAAAACCCAGAAACGTGTAAGAATGCTTCTGAACACATGGTTCAGAAACGACCTGATGGGTATTCCGGGCGATGAAGACGGTGGAGGTTTATCAGCATTTTATGTATTCTCAGCCATGGGGTTCTATCCTATAACGCCGGGAATACCTGAATATCAAATCGGTAGCCCCCTGTTCCGGAAGATTAAAATTCATCTTGAGAACGGAAAGACATTTACGATAGTGGCTGAAAACAACAACGATGAATCTATTTATATTCAGTCGGCAAAACTGAATAGGAAAAATTTAAACAAGACCAGTATTACTCATAACGATATAATTGGAGGAGGCAAGCTTATTCTAAAGATGGGTGAGAAACCCGGTCATAATTGGGGCAGGAAGTAGCAATTCGGGAATTCTGATGGGCATTTCTCAGACGTTTGATTTGTGTGTTTTATCATACGGCAACCATTAAAATTGTTTATGATACATTTAATTAAATTTCGTTTTATATTTGTTATCGAGGGATGTTAGCTCAGCAGGTTTAGAGCGCTTGTTTCACATACAAGAGGTCACTGGTTCGAGTCCAGTACATCCCACTTATTATAATTTAATCGGAATTTCCAGAAATTCATTTAATTGTATTGAGACTTTTCAGGGAATCTTCATGAAACTCTTTTTTAACAACCTTCCACAAAAAGTTAAAATTATCATTTAATATGAACAGACAAACGATTATTTCAGCGGCACTTGTTGCCATCCTTTTATTAAATGGATGCGGACAGAACTCATCAGGTCAAAAAGGTGACCTGAAATGGTCAGTCAGAATGGCAAATAGCGTCATGAAGCAGGCCGACAGCCTGATTCATTATGTGCCTGGAAAACCAAAATGGGCATACGATGTAGCTTTCCTGGGTATGGCTATTGACCGGCTGGGAAATATTGACCGTAAGTACTCAAAGTACATGGAGGATTGGGTTAATTATTTTGTGCGGGATGACGGCTCGGTAATCGACTATACCATTGATGAATACAACCTCGACAGAATATTTCCAGGAAGAAATGTTCTAACTGTTTACAAACGAAATCCGCTTCCAAAATATAAGATAGCACTTGATAATTTTATAGAACAGCTCAAAACACACCCGAAAACAAAGTCGGGCGGCTACTGGCATAAGAAAATATATCCATGGCAGATGTGGCTCGATGGAATATTCATGGGTTCAACTTACATGGCACAGTATGCCAGGGAGTTTAGTGCCCCTAAATGGTTCGATGTTGCCGTTACACAGGCAAAGATGGTCTATGAAAAGACTCTTGAAAGTGAGACGGGTCTGTTACGTCATGCGTGGGATGAGAGCAGAACACAGAAATGGTGCGAGTCGGAAACAGGCCGATCGCAATACCCGTGGAGCCGTGCAATGGGATGGTACACTATGGCAATAATGGATATACTCGAGGCTCTTCCGCCAGACCATCCGGGCAGGGACGACCTGACGCAAATACTGCAGAACACATGCGAGGCACTCCTTAAAGTGCGCGACCCTAAAACTGGCCTATGGTATCAGGTACTTAATATGGGAGGCAGGGAAGGTAATTACCTCGAAGCCTCAGGTTCCGCAATGTATATTTACGTCTTTGCAAAAAGCGCCCGCCTCGGATATATTGATGGAAAATTCAGAAAAATTGCCGAAGATGCTTTCAACGACTTTCTGAAAGAGTTTGTTACCGTTGATGAAAAAGGAATGGTTACTGTCCATAATATATGCGGAGCCTGTGGTCTCGGAGGCAATCCCTACAGAGACGGCTCATATGAATACTATATCAGCGAAAAAAGAGTCGATAACGATCCGAAAGGCGTTGCACCATTTATACTTGCAGCCATTGAACTCGATAGATAAAAATGTCTGGATTATGAAAACAGGATTAAACCTGATAACTTTTCTTTTTGTCCTTACTCTCAGCTCCTGTAGTTATAATAGGTTTAATCACGTCCTTCTGAGGGATGATTTCTCCGGGCTCGATACAGGGCTTTTTTCAGCACCGGTGGGCGCCCATACAGAATATCATTATCTTCCCGAAGCAGGTCAGAAGGGCAACTGGGTTGTGTCAAGCTTTGCTTCAGGCTCGGGTTGGGGTACTGCATGGCAGATAAAAAACGATGGCTCAGGCAATGCAATGTACCAGACCTTCTTTAACAAATCGGCAAGGTGGACCCACCCTATGATAATTGCAGGTGATTCATTATGGAAAAACTATCAAATAACGGTGCGGTTTTCACCTGAAAGTGACACCTTTTGCACGGGAATAGCCTTCAGATACAGAAACGACCGCTGTTTTTATTTCTTCGGATTGAAACAGTCAAAAGCAATTATTATTAAGTTCAGACATGCTGATGACGTAAATTCACTCAAAGAAACTGTTCTGGCTGAAGCACCTTTTAGTTTCACTCCGGGCAGTGAAGTAACCCTTGAAGTGAGAGTTGAAAACAACAAAATAAAAGCCTGGCTGAACAAAAAAATAAAACTTGAACCCTCTGACGATACCTATCCCACAGGAAAAATCGGATTGATATCAGATACAAAAGCCGTTTACAGATATATTGAGGTGCTGACATCTGATAAGGAAAATCTCAGGCTTCAAAACAAAAAGGCGGAATATGAACTTCAATCACTGAAATTACAGGATGCAAACCCCAAAATGGTACTGTGGAAGAAGATTAAAACTCCCGGGTTTGGCGTTGGACGTAACCTGAGATTTGGGGACCTCGACGGAGACGGAATAATAGATGTGCTTATCGGACAGGTGGTGCACCACGCATGGCCCCGCGACAGCCATAGCGAATTGAGCTGCCTCACTGCAATGACATTCGATGGCAAAATGCTATGGCAGGCAGGAAGCCCTGATCCCGAAAAAAACCATCTTACCAATGATGTCGGATTTCAGATTATTGACCTTGATAACGACGGGAAAAATGAAGTGGTCTATTGCATGAATTTCGAAATTATTGTTGCCGACGGAGCTACAGGAAAAACACTCTACAAAGCTTCAACACCTTTTTCTAAAATCAAAGGTGACAAGTTCCCGCGGATACTTGGCGATTGTCTTTTCTTCTTTGATGCCGAAGGGAAAGGCTATCCTTCAAATATTCTTATAAAGGATAGATATACGAATTTCTGGGTAATGAACAGCAAACTGAAATTGTTGTGGGAAGGTAGCTGTAAAACCGGGCATTACCCCTTTGCATGCGACATAGATAACGACGGCAGGGAAGAACTTGCCATAGGGTATTCACTCTACGATCACGACGGCAAACTTCTGTGGTGCCTTGATGATAAGATCGAAGACCATTGTGACGGTGTTGCAATAGTTGATTTTGACCAAAATCCAGAGACAGAACCTGAAATAATGTACGCTGCGAGCAATGCCGGCTATCTTAGATTAGACCTAAAGGGAAATATACTGAAGAGATATTTTATAGGTCATGTTCAAAACCCTGCAATTGCTAACTTCAGAACTGATCTACCAGGTCTTGAGACAGTTACAATTAATTTCTGGGGCAATCAGGGCATAATACATTTTTACGACAACAATGGCAATATATACAATGATTTCGAACCCAACCAGTTTGGCAGCATGTGTCTTCCACTCAACTGGATAGGCGACGGGGAAGAATATTTTGTACATAATCCTTCCTTGAAAGAGGGTGGGGTATTTGACGGATGGGGAAGAAAGGTTCTGCAATTCCCCGCCGACGGGCACCCTGAAATGTGCAATGCGGTTCTCGACATCACGGGCGATTGTCGCGATGAAATTGTTGTATGGGATCCTGATGAGATATGGGTTTACACGCAGAGCGATAATCCCAGAACAGGCAGGCTCTATCGCCCGGTAAGAAACCCATTGTATAATTATTCAAATTACCAGGCAACAGTTTCTCTGCCGGGATGGATTGAATTAAGAATAAAGAATAACGAATGACGAACTAAGAATATAGTTAATATGAAGACATTTAAATTTTCTTGTTTAATTGTGCTTACATTTCTGCAATTATCGTTGAGATGCCAGACAACAGATGCTCAGATGGTATTATGGTACCGTCAGCCTGCAGCCGACTGGAACGAAGCACTGCCTGTGGGGAATGGCCGGCTTGGTGCCATGGTGTTCGGCGATATAATGCGTGAACGCATTCAGCTCAATGAAGAAAGTATTTGGTCCGGGATGAGGGTTGAAAATGCCGATGCAGATGCACAGGAACATCTTCCCGTCATTCAGCAGAAACTCCTGAACGGAGAAATAAAAGAGGCGATGGAACTTTCAGAAAAATACCTGAGGAGCAATCCAATGCGGATACGCTCGTACCAACCCCTCGGCGACATATATATTGAGATGTTCAGTCAGAGCCGCAGTCTCCCGAAAAGAGAAAATTATCGCCGCGAACTGAACCTTGAAACCGGTATCGCAACAACCACATGGGCGTGGGAAGGCATAACTTTTACCCGCGAAGTATTTGCCTCAGCACCCGATAATATAATTGCCCTGCGTATAACATCCTCTCAACCCGGAAAGTTGACTTTCAAACTGTCACTGTCGAGAGCTCAGGATGCAGTAGTAATGCCTTCATCTGGAGATGAACTTGTAATGACCGGCCAGATCGTTGACCTGCCCGACAGGGATGTCTGCCCGCCCGGACTCCACATGAAGTTTGCAGCAATTATTTCCGGGAAAGTCAGAGACGGTTTCATGCAGACTGTAAACAACAGCTTTTATGTTGAAAATGCCTCAGAAGCTGTGTTTTATCTTACAGCAGCCACCGACTATAATCCTGCACTTTTGAATTTTGACCGGACAATTGATCCCGTAAGAAAATGCCGCGAGATTCTTTCACCTGTTAAAGCAAAACAATACGAGTCAGTAAAAGCTGACCATATTTCAGAACATTCTGCCATGTTTAACAGGGTGAAATTTTCACTTGGCGAAGATGACAAAAGAGATTTGCCTACCGACCAGCGCCTTAAACTTGTAAAAGAAGGGGCTGAAGATCCGGCACTTGCAGTCCTGCAGTTTCAGTTTGGCCGTTATCTGCTAATGGGTTCATCACGTAAACCGGGTATTCTTCCTGCCAACTTGCAGGGTATATGGAATCAGGATTATGTGGCTGCATGGAACTCCGATTTTCATACCAACATAAATATCCAGATGAACTACTGGCCTGCAGAAGTGTGTAACCTCTCTGAAACAGCTTTGCTGCTTTCAGATCTTATCAACAGATTAAGGGAACCGGGACGGATTACGGCTCAGAAAACATTCAACTCGAAAGGATGGACAGTAAACCATCTTACAGATCCTTTTGGCAGGACTTCCATATCCGACGGGGTAGGGTGGGGCACGTTTCCGATGGCGGGCCCATGGCTCGTGCTGCACCAGTGGGAGCATTACCTGTTTACACAGGACATCGGTTATCTGAAAAATGAAGCATGGCCATCAATGAAAGAGAGTGCAGAGTTTGTTATGGGATTCCTGATCAGGGATAAGAACGGATATCTGGTGACTGCACCGTCAAACTCACCCGAAAACACCTACCGATTACCGAACGGTGAAAGATACAACCTTACCTATGGTGCGACAATGGATATACAGATTATAAGAGAGTTACTTAATGCCTGTGTGAAGGCAGGCAGGATACTGGGTGAAGACAAAAAGCTGCTGGAACAGATGCAGGCAGTTTTGAAAGACCTGCCACCCAACAGGGTAAGCAGGAGGTATGGTATAATACAGGAATGGATTGAAGATTATGAAGAGAACGAGCCAGGCCACAGGCATGTTTCGCAACTGTTCGGACTCCATCCCGGAACACAGATAACACAGGCACAGCCCGAACTTTTCGAAGCAGCTAAGAAGACTATCGAACGCCGGCAGACTTATGCCACAAAAGGACAGGGCTCATCCACAGGCTGGAGTAAGGCATGGATGGTAAACTTCCTGGCAAGACTGAAGGACGGAGATGCAGCCTGGAACAAAATAATCGAGATGCAGCGCGAAAAGACACTCAATAATCTTTTCGACACCCACCCGCCTTTTCAGATCGACGGAAATTTCGGACTGACAGCAGGAATTGCCGAGATGCTTCTTCAGTCGCATGCCGGAGAAATAGAACTGCTCCCGGCGCTGCCTTCTGCATGGAAGGAAGGTAAGATATCAGGACTTAAAGCACGCGGGAATATTGAGGTTGAAATTTCATGGGAAAACAACAGGTTGAAAGAAGCAAAACTCACGGCCTCAGATGACAGAAATGTTATTGTAAGATACGGTACAATGAAAATGAAACTAAAACTTAATAAAACTACACCAACAATAATTGATGGTAATTTAAAGCCTGTAAAGCTGTAATGGTAAAAGTGTGTTGATTAAAGTCTTCTTTTTTAAGCTTTATGTAACAAATCTGCTGGCACATGACCAAGCCGGGCAATGTCAGTTATTTTGCCCTTGATGTTGAAACCTGAAGTGCATCTGACCTGACATACTTTACATTGATTGCATGGATTTTCTTTTAATCCAGCCTCAGACAGAGTATACCATGCCTGTTCCAGATTTCTGTACCCGTATGCATACATATAACTTCTCATGATGGTTGGTATATCCAGATTATACGGGCATTGTGGTATACACTCCCTGCACTGCTGGCAATATAATCCGTATTCTTTTTCGGTTGCAGCAATCCCGAGTTCCTTTTTTTCCTGATCAGTTATCCTTACATCTTTGAGCATTGCCAGATTCTTTTCGAGCTGGTCGAAAGTGGTCATGCCCGAGACAATTGTAGCTATATTTTCGTTTTGCAGGACCCATTTAAGAGCGGCACTGGTATTTACAGCAGATCCATTTTTGCTGTTCATCGCACCGCTTAGCGTCTTCATAGCAATGATTCCCATTCCTTTCTTTACAGCATAACTAATGGCTTCGTCAAGGGAGGTTTTATTTGCTATTTTAAAATTGTAGGAGATCATCGCCACATCATAAATTCCTGCGTCGGCGGCTGCTTTAAGTGCCTCTTCTGTTCCACCGTGTGATGCAATCCCGACGAATCGCGTTTTCCCCTGTTTCTTCAACTGTTCGAGTGCTTTTAAAAGACTTTCGTCCATAATTGTCTCTTTTCTCGAAGCATACGGAAAAAGGAGAAAGTCTACATGGTCCATCCCGAAACGTTCCAGGCAGGCATCTGCTTTTTTGATGTATGCATCGATGTCGAAAGGTGACGTGAACGCCCCAGAACGGCGGTCAAGTCTGTCTTCAGGCACCGCTGTTCCTACAATAAAAGAATCTCTTGGCAATCCTTTTAACCCCTGTCCAAGAATCCTTTCATTGTTCCCTTCACCATAATATGTTGCTGAAAAGAAAATCTTAATTCCAGAATTATATGCGGCTTTTATTAAGCCTGTATCGTTAATCCCTGCTGTTCCAAAGCTTATCAGGGGTGTTTTGATACCTGTTCTTCCAAGAACACGCGAGGGTAATTCAGTTACAAGGGGAGCATAGTTACTAATGTGGTCTTTTAAAGAGGCAGGTAAAAATGCTGCTGCAGAAGCGCCAAGCAGACCCTTTCTGATGAAATCGCGACGGTTATCTCTTTTCATAGCTAAATAATTTTTTATTTTAAACCTCTTAATCCTAATGCTAAATTAAATAAATTTATCCTTTCTATGAGAACCTATTGCCATGAAAAATCTGCTGTACATTCTTAAAGTTATTTTATTGTTTTTTATTTCATTAGCATCTTTCTCATGCAAAAATTACAGAGATGAAATAACAATAACAGTCAGGCAGTTTCAGGTACCTGTGCTGAAGAACAGGGAGAATAATCCTGTTCTTCAGATAAAGATATCAGTACCTGATAGTGATAAAAATCTGATTGTCAGGAGTTTTGGAATAACATCTTCAGACTGTGACAATCCTGAAGATATTGAAGACGTTCAGATACTTTTCACCGGAGTTGATTCACTCTGGCCGGGCAACAATACTGTTAAAGGCATTTTTGGCAAAGCAGAAAAGATCTCCAGGCATTTAAATTTCAGGGGGGAGCAGACACTCTCAACTGGTGACAATTATTTCTGGGTTGTGTGTAATCTGGGCCATAATGCCAGTTTGCATAACAGGATTTATCTTGGATTTAGCTCTGTGAGAATAACCGGATGCAGAAAGATGGAGGTTATAGAAATAAACACTGGTATAAGGCAGAGGGTGGGGGTGGCAGTACGCAAACATCTTGATGACAATGTGCACACTTACAGAATACCTGGACTGGCGACAACAAAAGCCGGTACACTTCTGGCAATATATGATGTGCGAAGGTTAAGCAGCAGGGATCTGCAGGGTGATATTGACATTGGATTGAGCCGCAGTACTGATGGTGGAAACACGTGGGAGCCAATGCGGATAGTGCTGGATATGGATGAGTGGGGTGGCCTTCCGCAGAAATTCAATGGAGTGAGTGATGCCTGCATTCTGGTTGATGAAAACTCCGGGAAAATATTTGTCGCTGGTCTGTGGATGCATGGTGTACTTGATACTGCCGGTCGCTGGATTGAAGGACTTACCGAAGAAAGCAATGCATGGGAGCATCAGTGGAGACGAAAAGGTTCCCAGCCCGGTTTTGATGTCAGGCAAACATCGCAGTTTCTGATAACAACAAGCACCGATGACGGAAAAACATGGAGTGAGCCGGAAAATTTAACCAGGATGTGCAAGAGACGGGAGTGGTGGCTGTTGGCTCCGTCACCGGGAAGAGGGATAACAATGGATGACGGCACTCTTGTTTTCCCTGCTCAGGGAAGGGATGAGGACGGAGTGCCTTTTTCCTGTATCATCTACAGCCGTGATGGTGGGCTGACATGGAAAACAAGCAATCCGGCCTTTTCAGGCACCAACGAATGTGCAGTTGTGCAGTTGGGTGACGGAACCCTGATGCTAAACATGCGTTATGGTCAGCGTCAAAAGGGTGAGACAGGACGGGTTGTCGCAGTTACTTCAGACCTTGGTAAAACATGGAGAGAACATACTTCATCAAGAAATACACTGAGAGAACCTGTTTGTATGGCTTCCCTGCTGAAGCATGAATATTTTTTAAACGGAGAGAAAAAGCATGTTCTGGTCTTTTCAAATCCTGATGTCGAAAGCCCGCCGAGAAGAAACATTACTATCAAAGTCAGTTTTGATGATGGACTCACCTGGCCTGAAGAATATTATTTTCTCCTTGATGAGGGTACAGGAAGAGGCTATTCGTGTCTTACTTCAGTTGATGAAAAAACAATAGGAATTCTTTATGAGAGCAGCCAGGCCGATCTGGTGTTTGAAAGTATTACCCTCGACGAACTGCTGAAGAGATAGTTAAAGGTTTTTAATATTGGTATCCGACTGATTTTAAATTAATTCAACAGAAAAGTTTAATTACCTGTTTAATGTTATTAATTGAGAATTTATATCAAATAAAAAAATTTTTATTTGATAATTTTTACATAGTGATAATTTTTACTAACCAGTAGTTATTATCAGCTGATAAAAATTTTTATTTGATAATATTTACTGAATGAAAAAAACTATTAACTGATAAATTTTACTAATTGATAAAATTTACTATTTAAAAAATTTTACTATTTGAAAATGATTTTTATCTGATACAAATTTTTTTTTGGTAATTCTCCGCCTGTAAAAACACCAACCAGAAAATTCTAAGTGATCCTTTATTAACATGGCAAAAGACATGTCAGATTCTGATCACTTTATCCCGCCCTAATAGTAATAGTATAAATCTTTTCCAGAAAATTTTTGCGTAAATTTGTATAGTAAATAAGGGAGGAGAAAAAATCATGAAACCTGCTTTGAAATTCATGGAAATTATTTTTCTTTTCCTGATGATGCAGTTCTTCATTTCCTGCAGCGAAGATTTCCTTACTAAAGAACCCTATGGCGCAGCAGCAGGTTCTGTTATGAACTCCCCCGATGGACTTGAAGCGGTGCTGGCTTCCACCTATCAGGCTATGAAAGGCAGATCAATTTTCGGCTCATCAATGGGTGTCGACTGGATTTACGGAAGTGTTGCGTCTGACGATTGCTGTTTAAGTCCCGAATCAGCTTCGATAGCTTACCATAGTCTTGAACGGTGGGAACAATACTCGCCCTATTCTCCTTATTTACGGGAGAGATGGCGCGATTGTTATAACGGTGTAGTTGCTGCTAACCTGGTACTGGACCTTTTAAGGGAAAATCAAAACAGCCCGGAGCCTGTTTCAGAACAGAGGGCAAATGAAATAGAAGGGGAAGCAAAATTCCTGAGAGCATGGTTCCATTTTCAGGCAAATAAAATTTTTGAGAACATACCATACATTAAAACACAAATAGAACTTGGTGATGTTAAGCCGGAACAGGTCCCAAATATATCTCCCTGCTGGGATGAGATAGAAAAGGATCTTCAGGATGCTATAAATCTCCTGCCGGTAACAAGACCGAAGGGACAGGTTGGCCGCGCTCACAAGTATTCTGCCATGGCAGTTAAAGCTCAGGCACATATGTATCAGAATGAATTTGCTGAAGCCCGACCATTGCTTGATGCAATACTCAACAGCGGGCAGTTCAGCCTCGTTGATGAGTATGGATGGAACTATGACATGACACACGAAAATAACTCAGAATCGATATTTGAACTTCAGTGCTCAACAACATCAACAGGACATACTAGTATGCTTCTAGCAATTGCTGTAAAGCATTGCTGGAAAAGCTCAGTATCTTTCGGCGGATGGGGCTTATACCAGCCCTCCCAGAGCCTGTTTGAAGCATTCCAGGTTGGCGATGACGGACTTCCTGTTCTTGACCCCGCAATGAGGGATTCTCTTTCAAACGATATACGGCATGAAGGAAATGATGTGTTTTATCCGACAGAGCACCTGCTTGACCCGAGGGTTGATTATACAATAGCACGCCGGGGAGTTGATTATAATGGGTGGGGAATTCATCCCGGAGAACCATGGATGAGAAGTCCATCATATGGTGGGCCGTTTATGACAAAAAAATTCATGCAGTCAAAAAGTGAGCATCCTCTCTGTCTGTATGGTATCGGAGCGTTTAATGGCATTAATTTCAGGTTGTACCGATTAAGTCATATTATCCTGTGGAGGGCAGAAGTGGCTGTGGAAGATGGCCAGCTTGATTATGCACGCCGACTTGTTAATATGATACGTGAACGGGCAAGGCGGACTACACCGGTAATGGGCCGTTGCATGAGTTATGCCAACCTTCTGTCAAACCCTGTAGTTGACTGGAACCAGCCGGCGGCAAATTATAAAGTTGAACCCTATCCTGAAGGTCATCTTGCATTTTCTTGTAAAGAGGAGGCGAGAAAAGCCGTCAGAGAGGAGATCAGACTTGAGTTTGCAACCGAAGGTCATCGTTTTTTCGACCTCAGACGATGGGGAATTATCGAACAGGTACTGAATGATTTTGTACAGCGTGATATTAGAATAAGCCGGTCAATGCAAGGTGCCGTATTTAATGAGGATCAAAATGACTACTGGCCGCTGCCGCAGGATCAGGTGGACCTGCAGAAAGGAGTCCTGAAACAGGATCCGGCGTATATCAAAAAACCTTAGTTAAAAGCAGTACCTTTTTATTTTATCCCGAACAAACTGCAAATGTGCCGGTTATAAATGTTTTCGTAGACACACTTTGAGACAATATCTTTGTTTTTCTCAAGCAATTCGATATACTTTTCCATTTTCTGTGCAGCAAGCTTGTATCCGACATGTATTAACTGCCTCATGTCGGGGTTGTAGTTCGGATTTTTAGCGTCGTGAATTATTGCTGATGAGAGTTTTTCACTGTCCCATTTCATAACTTCAGCAGGCGAGGGGAGCCTTTCTTTCTTTATGTCTATAACATCGGCATATGGTGCACAGAGTTCATCAATCTTTTCATAGGCACTTTTATACATCTCTTTTACAAACGTAAGTGCTTCTCCTCCTGCCATTGCAAGTCCGGTAACCTCTTCAAGCCATGTTGTTCCGGCTGTCTTCAGATGTATACCAGCATCATACTTTCTGATAATCCTTCCGATATAAGGATAGAGTGCAAACTTGTCAGAACCGGAATGAACACTTATCTTCAGATTCTCGGGAAGTTTGAAAAGTTTTACAGCATGTCTTATAACTAAAAGATCCGTTTCAAACTCAAGTGCAAAAAGTTCAGGATTACCAACATAATCAACACCTTTATTGAACCTGCCCTGAAATTTCGGAGCAATGGTCTGCAACGGGATGTTTTCAATAGAAAGCATCATAAGAATGAAAAAGAGTTCTGCCGGCGTCTGTGGATCTGATACCTCATCCATCGAAACCTCTGTTACAAATTTGCCGGCTCCTTTTAGTTTTTCTATCTTTCTAAATATAACCCCTGCCATCTTTGTTGCAAAGAGATATTTCTCTGCAACTTTCTTAAGATAAACAGAAGTAATGTTGAAGGGCTTCGGAATACCCTGTATGCGGAGTTTATCTTTGTATTTTGCTGCTTTCTTCATAAAGGCTTTTATGTCTTCTTCACAGGCTCTCTGCCCTATGTATGCTGCAACGTCAATTGTAAAGAAATCCGAAGCTTCAATAAATCTCCCTACAGTATCGAAGTTGATATGGTCGGCATCAACAAAATAGGGCTTTTTGAATTTCGCTGCTTTGACCGCTTCATCAGCCTCCTTTCTCACATCAGCAGGTTCTGTACCAATTATAATATGCTCACGGTTCGATTTGTTCCAGACCGGAGTAATCTCAACACCTTTTTTCCCGGCATCAATTATCGCCTTGAGCTGGGCACCCGCCTGCCGGCCAAACCTGTCGCCTATACCCATTGAATATTTTCCTAGCTTTTTCATCAGTCTGAAAAATTATTTTTTAAATATTGTTTATAAAGAAGTCCACATTTTCCGAAGTCACAATATCAACCGGAAGATATTCTATTTTTTCCGGCAATCTGTTAGATGAAAGATACTCAAATAGTTTTTTCACTGCCCTGTAAGTCTGTTCTTCTGGCCTCTGTCCGATAATGAATCTAATTACCCCTTTTTTTAGATACTCCACATTTTTATCAATAAGGTCATATCCTATAATATTCATCTGTTTGTGACCTGAGGAATGAATATATTCGGCAATAATGAATGATTTTGAACCGGTTACGAATATAGTTTTTATGCCTGGATGGACTGATAAAACTTTGTCTGTCATTTCTTTGACAGTCTTTCTCTTTGTATCAGGGATGTTCAGTATGAATATTTTGCTCTTCTTTCTATCTGAACCTGAAAAGTAGCTCCGGAATCCTTTTACCCTTTTGTTCAGGTGGTGCATATTACGGATGTTTTTTGCGATATTGACTACAAGGATATCCTCATCAGCTTTGGTGAGCAGGTCGGCAAGCTGACCTGCTACCCTTCCGCTGCGATATATATCTTCTCCGATATATGCAAGAAAATTTGTTTCTGTAAGGTAATTGTCAACAAAGATAAAGGGTATTTTTTTGTTTTTCAGTTCAGAACAGAATTGAATTGACTGTGACTTGAAAACTGGAGCCAGGATTAACCCGTCAGGATTTTTTTTAAGTACCTCTTTCGTCTTTTTCTGGAAATCGATTTCACTGTTAAAGTTGTATGTAATCTGCTCTAGATTTACAGGGAATTGATTAAGTTCAGCCATTGCCTTTTGCATACCTTCCGGATGTTTTCGCCAGAAGGCATTTTCATCAGCAGGTTCTGGCAGGAGCGACATCAGGGTGAATACTTTCTTTGTTTTCAACGCCCTTGCCATTAAATTGGGAGTATAATTTAACTCGCGGGCTATTTTAAGGACTCTTTCCTGTGTCTTCTCTGCTACCTGTCCCCTGTTATGAAGAACTCTGTCAACAGTTCCGATCGAAACTCCCGCCAGTGCTGCAATATCCTTTAACCGGGATTTCCTGCTGAACATCATATAAATTGTTTTGTTTTTATCAGAGTTCTACTTTCTTGTTTTTTGGAGCAAAAACATTCATTATTAACCATGCAATAAGGTATGCACTTGCTGCGATGGCGAACATTACCATATAGCCTGTTTCGACATGTCCGGCTTTCTTATAAAGGTCGAGAATGAACCCTGCAAAGTATGAAACTCCGAGTCCGCCGAGTGCTCCTGCCATACCTCCAATACCGGTCACAGAGCTGACAGCCTTCTTCGGGAATGCATCCGAGACGGTTGTAAAAATGTTTGCCGACCATGCCTGGTGCGATGAGGCGGCAAGAGCTATCAGGCAAACCGCACCCCATGTGGTGATTGAAGGTGAGGAAGCAAAAGCTATAGGTGTCACCAGAATAGCAAAGATCAGCATAGCTATGCTTCTTGCCCTGAAAGGAGACATTCCTTTTTTAATCATATATGATGAGAGCCACCCGCCAAATATGCTTCCTACAGTAGTTGAGGTATAGATGAATGCAAGCGGCAGGCCAAATGACTTCACATTAAGCCCGGTGCCTCTTACGTCTGCAAGCCATCCAGGTATCCAGAAAAGGTAAAACCACCAGATGGGATCAGTCATTGCCTTACCAATGAAGAAGAGCCACGTCTGACGATATTTCAATAGTTTGAGCCATGGTACACTCTCCTGAGACTCATTTTGCTCTTCCACATCACTATGGATATAGTCATATTCCTCTTTAGAAAGATTCTTCTTTTTTGAGGGAACCTCATATATCCAGAACCAGAAGATAAGCCAGATAAAGCCTATTGCACCGGTGATGATGAAAGCTGCTTGCCATCCCCATAAAGCAACTATGGCCGGGACAGCCAGAGGCGCAACTATTGCTCCTACATTGGTTCCGGAATTTAAAATGCTGAATGCCAGGGCTCTCTCTTTTTTGGGGAACCATTCTGCCACACCTTTATTTGCAGCCGGAAAGTTTGCCGATTCACCGAGACCCAGTAACGACCTCCAGAAACCAAAACCCAGAGCTCCTTTTGCAAGAGCATGACCCATGGCTGCCAGACTCCATACTACAACAGCTATCCCGTACCCAATCTTTGTCCCCCATTTGTCTATCAGACGCCCGGTAAGAAGCATGCCGAAAGCATAGAAGAACTGAAAAGCCATCACTATGTGTGAGTATGCCTTTTCGCCTATGTTGAGATCACTCTCGAGCAGAGGTTTCAGAATACCAATTACCTGTCTGTCGAGATAGTTAATAGTGGTAGCGAAAAAAATAAGTGCACAGATTGTCCATCTGTAATTGCCGATTTTTTTTACTGCTTCTGTCATAGAAAAATTATTGGTTATTAATTTTTTGTTGATTGACTGTTTATGGGCTGTTTTTTGGATTAGTGTCTCTAAACATTATATGTGGTCGATGATGTTGTGCCACCTCTTCCTGTCCAGTTTGTATGGAAGAATTCTCCCCTTGGTCTGTCTACCCTCTCGTAAGTGTGTGCACCAAAGTAATCACGCTGTGCCTGCAGCAGGTTTGCCGGGAGTTTTTCCGAACGGTAGCCATCATAATAACTGAGAGCCGATGAGAGCGCAGGTACAGGTATTCCGTTCAATGCGGCAGTTGCTACAACATTCCTCCATCCGTTCTGGGCTTTCTCCACTTTTTCCCTGAAGAAAGGATCGAGCAGGAGGTTGGTAAGTCCCGGATTTTTGTCAAATGCTTCCTTTATTTTACCTAGGAAAACTGACCTGATGATACATCCTCCCCGCCACATCAGTGCAATGCCGCCATAGTTGAGATCCCACTTGTACTCCTGTGCAGCTGCTCTCATCAGCGAATAACCCTGGGCATATGATACTATCTTGCTTGCATAAAGAGCCTCCCTCAGGTTATTAAGAAACTCTTCACGGTTGCCTTTAAATGAAGCCTCGGGTCCCTTCAGAATTCTGGAAGCAATTACTCTTTCATCTTTCATTGCTGAAAGACATCTTGAGAACACAGCCTCCACTATGAGTGTGAGAGGTATACCCAGCTCCAGGGCAGTTATACCTGTCCACTTGCCTGTCCCCTTCTGTCCTGCTGTGTCCAGAATCTTATCAATAAGAGGCTGTCCGTCAGTATCTTTATAGGCAAGAATATCTCTTGTTATTTCAATCAGGTAACTGTTTAACTCTCCCTCATTCCATTCCTTGAAAACAAGGTGCATTTCGTCAGGTGTCATGCCGAGAAGGCTGCGCATCAGGTGATACGACTCGCATATCAATTGCATATCGCCGTATTCGATACCGTTATGAACCATCTTAACAAAATGCCCTGCACCGTTTTCTCCAACCCAGTCACAGCACGGTGTACCATCGTCTACCCTGGCAGCGATGGCCTGAAAAATAGGCTTTACTTCTGGCCATGCAGCCTTTGAACCACCAGGCATTATTGAAGGGCCCAGCAACGCACCTTCCTCACCACCCGAAACACCGGTTCCAATATACAGCAGGCCTTTACTTTCCACATAGGCAGTACGCCTGTTCGTATCAGGAAAATGAGTGTTGCCTCCATCAATAATTATATCACCCTTCTCCAGATGAGGCAGCAACTGTTCTATCATGTCGTCAACAGCACTCCCTGCCTTCACCATAATCATGACTTTTCTGGGCTTCTTGAGCGAGGCTACAAGCTCCGGTATCGAATGAGCCCCAACAATATTTTTACCCTTAGCTCTTCCGTTAATAAAATCATCTACTTTTTGCACAGTGCGGTTATACACAGTAACTCTGAAACCCTTGCTTTCCATGTTAAGTACAAGGTTTTCTCCCATAACCGCCAATCCAATTAATCCTATATCTGATAAGTTGTTCATAGTTAATTATTTATTGGTTTATTAAATATATTGCTTCGCAATTTTAAATTTTTAACTCTGAGCTCTCCAACTACCGAGACTTTGCTTCGTTTCGTAAGCTCTATGCCTTTAACTATTTGATGCATAATATTCTTCCACAATCTCATCCATTACTTTACTTGCTCTTGCTCCGCTGATGCCGGTACTCACAGATTTCCCTTTTCCAAGTAGTTCGTTTACAACCTGTTCAATGAGGTAGTACTGAACATTTTCCGGGCGTTCATTTATGTATTCCCTTGTTCCATAGCTGCTTGAAACTACGATCGGTTCAAATGTAAAACACGATAGTCTTATACTTCCCCTGTCGCCGAAAAACTCCATTATATCACGATTCGAACTCTGATCGAGGCTAAAACACCAGGTGCCGGTTCCGGTTACTCCGTTACCGAACATAAATTGTACCGACACATAATCTTCAGCCTTATATAGACCGCCCTGGTTCAGAACCACAGATTTAACCTTAGTGACCGGACCAAACAGAAAGTCGAGGTAGTCAATCTGATGCGATGCAAGATCGAAAAAATGTCCGCCTCCCGATATTTCAGGTTTTACACGCCATGGCAGTTTCCCTGATTTCTCGTCCTCCGAGGGAGCTTTGAACAGCTGGATACTGAAAAACCTGACGTTGCCAATTGCTCTGTTTTCAATAAGTTCTTTTACTTTCAGAAAACCCGGAAGAGTACGGCGGTAGTAGGCAACAAACACAGGTATATTGTTTTTTTCGGCAGCTTCATTTATCATCTGGCATTCCCTGTAGTTCAAAGCCATCGGTTTTTCGACATATACAGGTTTCCCTGCTTCTATTGCCATTATTGCATATTGCGCGTGGCTTCCGGGCGGGGTTGCTATATATACTGCATTTACTTCACTGTCGTTGATAAGGTCTTCTGCCTTGTCGTAATAACGAGGCACGTTATGTCTTCTGGCATAATCCTCAGCCAGAGCACGGTTTCTTCGCATCACGGCAACAAGCCTGGAGCCCGGCACCTTATTAAACGCCGGGCCACTTTTTACCTCTGTAACATTACCACAACCTATAATACCCCAGTTTATCATACTTCTGTTTCAAATCCGAAAAACTTGCCGGTATATTCCCTCTTTTTACTTATAATGAGAATTCCCTTCACATTTAAGTCACCATTTCCCTGGTCCAGAAGGCCGATACTACTTTATTCGTACAATCTTTCCTTAGTAGACCATAATCCAGTTGCCGGGTTGGAAATATAATAAATTTCTTCACCACCGGGTAGAATATTTATCCCTTCTTTTAGTTTCTCAGGGTCATATTTTTTAATCATCTCATTCAGATCTCCGTATCTGAAACCAACCGACTCTATTTCTTCCCGACTCAGATGACCCGGGCAGTAAGTAATATTGAACCTTCCTTCCGAACTGCCGTGAATCAGATGCGCTGCGGCACTGAGATTATTCTGAAGCTCTTGATTCTCCTGCAGTGCCTTTAGTGTTGCCGGCGTGCCTCTGTAACCGTATTTTCTTATCAGTCTGTCTATCTCTTTATCTTCTCCAAACTCTTTCAGGCCTGGTGCAAGGACGATAAGCTCCCCGTTATCTGCCATTGCCATTCTTGTACGGTAAATGCTCTTGTTGCCCAGCCATGTGCTTTTATATTCACCAGCATCGAGATAAACAACAACTTTCTGCAGAGGTTTGTCAGTAACGGTAAAGTTTACCTTCAGTGAAAGATCTGATGCAAGCTTGAATACGTCCGGATTATCGCCTATATAAAGGCCTCTGGCAACAAGTTTACCTGTCTCATCGCGACCGATTACGGTAAGCACATAAACAATTGGCAGGTCGCTGAGATACTTTGAAGCCGCATAATTAAGCAGTTGTCGAACTGGATTATCTGGTTTGCCAAGCAACTTTTCTATTCCGTATACAGCACCCAGAAAATGACTTTTATTGATTCCTTCCGAACCTCCCGTTCCTACAAGTATGTTCTTTGTATAGTTAGCCATTCCTGTCACTTCGTGCGGTACTACCTGTCCAACAGAAAGTATAAGATCGTGCCCGCCGTTTTTCAGTAGCTTGTTTACCTGTGCCGGCCATGAATAGCTTAGCTTTCCTCCTGTAATTTCCGAAATGTATTCTCCTGGAACAACACCGGCAGTAACAACGTCATTTCTCCAGTCGTGAACCCTGAAAAGGTTTTTTGGTACCCCCGGAAACATCGTTTCAATCTCACTCTCAGTCATTGGACTATGAGTTCCAAGTGCAGGCAGGATGTCTGAAACATTTTTGCCATAGTATTTATATATGTATCCTGTCAACTCTCCAGCCCTTGAATGATAACGTGTAAAATCTGGAGGTATAACAAGTACTTTCTTTCTCCGGCCTATTTTCTCGAGTGCCGTAAAAAGGCCATTCTTTAAGTCCTCAGAACTCAATACTGCCTTCTCCGAACCTGTTCCGAAATAAATCATTCCGTTTTCCATTTATTCTTCTTATAAACTAATGTTGCCAGACACAGAACCTTTAACCTTGAACTTTGAATGCCAGCTGCTTGGTGCCAACTTTTTGCTTCCAATGGCTAGCTGTTGACTATTACACGCCGCTGTAAGCGCTGAATCCTCCATCAACGGGAATAACCACTCCTGTGATAAACGACGACATTTCCGACACAAGGAATAGTAATGTTCCTGTCAGCTCTTCTGGTTTGCAGAAGCGTTCCATCGGAGTGCCTTTAATAATCTTTTTACCTCTTGGTGTGAGCTCGTTAGTTTTTTCGTCGATGAGAAGGAACCTGTTCTGGTTTGTAAGCAGGAATCCAGGAGCTATTGCATTAACCCTTACGCCTGTCTTTGCAAAGTGCACTGCCAGCCACTGGGTGAAATTGTTTATTGCAGCTTTGGCAGCAGAGTATGCAGGGATTTTCGTAAGCGGCCTGTATGAGTTCATTGAAGAAATGTTAATAATGACACCCGATTTTTTCTTAACCATATCGGTAGCGAAGACCAGGCAGGGCAGGAGAGTACCTTTGAAATTCAGATCAAACACCCTGTCGAACCCTTCGATTTTCAAACCGAAAAAGGTGTCTTCAAGATTCTCGTTCTCAGATCCTTCTATTCTTTCGGCTTTCGTGGTGGCTGCCGGTGAGTTTCCACCAGCACCATTAATAAGGATGTCAATCGTACCCAGCTTGTCGTTGATAGCCTTTTTTGCCTTAACAAGTGAATCCCTGTCGAGTACGTTAGCCGATAACCCCAGGGAAGAAACCTTGAATTCATTTTCGATTTCTTCGGCGATAGCCCTGGCGGCTTCGCCGTTGAGGTCAAGAATAACTGTCTTTACTCCCTGTGCTGCAAGAGCCCTTGCCATGTTTGAACAAATCACCCCTGCACCACCGGTAATTACTGCAATTTTGTCTTTTACATTGAGTAAGTTGTTCATTTATAATTAATTTTAGTTATATTGATAATTTTTCCGGAAAGAATTTTTTGTGCAAATAAATCAGAATCCGAAATGCTCTTTAGCATTTCTGTAGCTTATACCCTCGACTATCAGTTTCAGAAGTTCTTCATCGTTGGGGATAAGTCCTTTCTCGACTTCTTCACCTATGTAATTGCATGCCAGTCTTCTGAAGTATTCATGGCGTGGGTACGACAGAAAACTTCTCGAGTCGGTGACCATTCCAATGAATCTGCTCAATAATGCCAGAGCTGAAAGGTCTCGGAGGTGTTTTTCCATGCCAGTTTTCTGGTCGAGGAACCACCATGCTGCACCATACTGAACTTTAACCGGCACTGTGCCGTCGTTGAAATTGCCGGCCATGGTTATCATAACCTCATTATCGGCTGGATTCAGATTGTAAAGAATTGTCCTTGCGAGCTGGTCACTCTCATCGAGTTTACTGAGGAATCGTGACATTTTGAGAGCATCCTGGGGTGAGGCTATGGAGTCCCATCCGGTGTCGGGTCCCATCAGCCGGAACATCC
The DNA here is from genome assembly GCA_049654745.1 of Bacteroidales bacterium. Taxonomy (GTDB): domain Bacteria; phylum Bacteroidota; class Bacteroidia; order Bacteroidales; family VadinHA17; genus LD21. The sequence goes on along the minus strand of JBASIK010000007.1, from coordinate 14,511 downwards.
TCAGATTGTTGTTCCTCATTGCTCCAACATGAAACTGCTGAGTCCAGCCCCGTTTATGGTTCATCCTGCACAGCTCCAGCATTATGGCACATTTGTACTTTTCAGGATCACCCTCGTTAAGAGGTTTACCGCTGAGAAGTCTTTTAACTATCCTGTCTATTTCTGATTCGCTGAATTCTGCGTAGAAAAACCTGTCGAGTCCGTGATCTGACTGTCTGCAGCCGTTATCATGAAAGAACTGGTGCCTTTTATCGAGAGCATCCACCAGAGAACTGAAGTCACGAATCTCGGTATCCGCGCTCTGTTCAAGTTTACGGATGTATTGCAAAAACTTTTGGGTGTCTTCAATCTTCAGAACTGCATCAGGCCTGAAGGTCGGTAAAACTTTAACTTCAAAATCACTCTTCATCTGCCTGTGATACTCAAGAGTATCAACAGGGTCATCAGTAGTGCAGATGACCTCAACATTCATCCTTTTAATCAGCGACCTTGTACTGAATTCTTTTGTTTTCAGCATCTCACTTGCCTGATTGTAAATTCTGTCGGCAGTTGAAGGGGAGAGCAGATCGAATATTCCAAAATATCTGGCAAGTTCCAGATGAGTCCAGTGGTAAAGAGGATTACCAACTGTGTAAGGAACTGTTTCAGCCCATTTCTTGAATTTTTCAACGGGTGATGCATCACCTGTACAGTACTTTTCAGGCACACCGTTAGTTCTCATTGCCCGCCATTTGTAATGATCTCCTTCAAGCCATATCTGGGCAAGATTTTCAAATTGCCTGTCGGCTGCTATCATCTGAGGCGATAGATGGCAATGAAAGTCTATTATTGGTTTGTCTTCAGAGTACTGATGATAAAGCTTGCTGGCAGTTTTGTTCGTCAGAAGAAACTCAGGATGAATAAATGACATAAAGATTAATTTTTAAGATGTTGACAAATAGACTAATTTTGCGTTAACGAACACGAAAATACAAATTAAACCAAATAATGCAAAAAAAATCGGCATAAGTATTTATTTTTACACCTGAATTAATGATATGTCATTATTTTAAAATCAGTTTAATATGAAAACAGAATTAAGGTATGCGGTACACCCATCCGATTTCAGACATTATGATACGGCGAGGATAAGGAAAGAATTTCTTATTGAGAAGTTGTTTGAGAAGAATGAGCTTATATTTGTTTATTCAATGTACGACAGGTATATCGTAGGGGGTGCAATGCCGGTAGATCGCCCTGTTGTGCTTGAAACGTTTGATGAGCTGAAGTCGGAAAATTTCCTCGACCGCCGCGAGATGGGCATTATTAATGTAGGTGGCGATGCTGAAGTAAGAACTAACAGCGGCGTTTTCAAACTTGCATTTAAGGAAGCTCTTTATCTGGGGAGAGGAACGAAAGGTGTTGAATTTATCTCACTTAACAGTTTAAAACCTGCTAAACTATATATCAATTCAGCACCTGCGCATCATACCTACCCTTCACGAAAGGTTACCCTGGCCGATGCTGAAGTAGTTGAGCTTGGCTCGCCTGAACAGTCCAACCACAGAACCATTAATAAACTCCTGGTTAACAGTGTAATAGAGACATGCCAGCTGCAGATGGGAATGACAGAGCTTAAACCAGGAAGTGTATGGAACACCATGCCTGTTCATACTCATGCACGCAGAATGGAAGCATATTTCTATTTTGAAGTCCCGGAGAAACAGGCAGTATGCCACTTCATGGGCGACCCTGACGAGACACGCCATTTATGGATGGTAAACGAACAGGCAGTGCTGTCTCCTTCGTGGAGCATTCACAGCGCTGCAGGTACGTCAAATTACACATTTATCTGGGGAATGGCAGGCGAGAATCTCGATTATGGCGATATGGACGTAAGATATCCAGATTCATTGAAGTAGCTTTAAAATCATATAAACTACATTATACATCGGTAAATACCCTCTCCGGGCCTTTACGACTTTGCAGCAGTAAAGGAGGGAATTCAGGGGTAAAAAAAGAGGCTTTTTAGATAACCCCTGTTGTGAATATAAGTAAGGCATTTAAGCGGATAGATTATGATGCTCGCTTTCTGACAGGAAGGAATGAAAATAATCAAAAGAATGATCTTATATTGAAACATAAATAAATTATCAAATCATGAAAGACTTACTTGATCTTACAGGAAAAGTAGCCCTCGTAACGGGCGGTACACATGGTATTGGACTGGCAATAGGCCTTCTTTACGCAAAGGCCGGCGCAAGGGTATGTGTGAATGACCTCAGTGAGGAGAAGCTTGAAAATTGCAGGAATGAATATCAAAAAGAAGGTCTGGATGTTTACACATTGAAGTTCAATGTTACTGATGAGGAAGATGTTGACAGAGGTATTACCGAAATTGAAAAAAATGTCGGTGAAATTGATATTCTCGTAAACAATGCTGGGATCATAAAGCGAATTCCGATTCTTGATATGAAGGTTTCGGAGTTCAGGGAAGTGCTGGATGTTGATCTTGTGGGGCCATTTATTGTTTCGAAAAGGGTTGCTCCGGGCATGATCAGAAAGCGGTCGGGTAAAATAATAAATATGTGTTCGATGATGAGTGTTTACGGCCGCAATACTGTTTCGGCATACGCAGCTGCAAAGGGAGGTCTGAAACTTCTTACGCAGAATATGACATGCGAGTGGGCAAAATATAATATTCAGGTGAATGGTATTGGACCTGGCTATATTGCGACAGCGCAGACAGCTCCCATCAGGGAAGGAAACCATCCGTTTAATGATCTGGTAATGACCCGTACTCCGGCAGGTCGCTGGGGTACACCGGAAGATGTAGCCTATGCAGCACTCTTCCTTGCCTCAAAGGCAAGCAATTTCATTAACGGACATATCCTGTATGTCGACGGAGGCATACTGGCAAACTTCGGATATGTGAAAGGAGAGAATGAGGTAAACGACTGAGCATCTTTACAACAAGGACAATAAGTACGTATATTAATAATCCCTTTCCATTTTGAATCTGGTTCCGGCATATTTTTAAGCCGTATATAAAAAATTTAGTGTCGCGTAATTAATTTATTTATTGTAAAAAATTTTTAACTTGTTAAAAATTAAACCGGTTCACTTCCAACTGATGGCACAGGTTAATGAGAAGCAATTAAAATACTTATTGTCATGAAAAAAATGAAACTTACAAGACGTCAGGCATTAACGGCAGTCTCTGCCGGAGCAGTCGGTTCTTTTCTCAAATGGTCTTTTCCTTCCTTCACCATTGTAAGAAGTGATCAGGATAAGCCCGCACTTCTTGGAGGGGCTAAGGTGAGAACAGCTCCATGGCCATCATGGCCCATATGGGACCGTGAGGCAGAAAACAGTATTATCGAAATGCTTAGGACAGGGAGGTGGTGGCGCGGCAACGGCGAACATGTTGTCGAATTCGAGAAGAAATATGCTGAATTGATGGGTGCAAAGAGATGCCTCGCAACAGCTTCCGGCACAACAGCTCTTATGGTGTCACTTCAGGCACTTGGCGTCGACGCAGGCGATGAAGTGCTGGTTTCCCCATTCACCTTCATCGCTACTTATAATGTGGTCTTCTATCAGAAAGCCCTCCCGGTGTTTGTGGATACCGACCCCGAGACTTTCCTCATCGACCCGTCTAAAATCGAGTCGAGAATTACCGAAAGAACCACAGCCATCATACCGGTACACATCTATGGCCTCCCGGTAGATATGGACAGGGTGAACGAAGTAGCCCGCAAACACAACCTCAAAGTGATAGAGGATGCTTGCCAGGCCTGGCTGGCCGAATATAAAGGGAAGAAAGTGGGTAACTTTGGCCATACCGGATGCTTCAGCTTCCAGAACTCGAAAAACCTGCCAGCAGGCGAAGGTGGTGCAATAATAAGCGATAACGACGAACTGATGGACCTCTGCCATTCAATACACAACTGCGGCAGACCCTACGGAAGCGTGAAGAGAACTTCAAACTACCCGATTAACGGGGGCAACAACCGTATGCAGCAAATACAGGCACTAATCCTGATGTCGCAGATGAAGCGAATCCTCCGCGACGCTGAGATACGACTTGAAAACGCAAAATACCTCGATTCAAAACTCAAAGAGATACCTGGTATAAAAACTTACAAACTCGTACATGAATCAGCAAAATCAGCATACCATCTTTACCCGTTCAGATTTATAAGCCAGGAATTCAATAACATGCCTAGAGAAACATTCATAAGGGCACTCAATGCCGAAGGCATACCCTGCAGCCCTGGTTATGGTCCGCAGAACAAAGACGGACTCATAGAACAGATGCTGACATCAAGAGGTTTCAAAAGACTCTTTCCGGAATCACGCCTGAAACAGTGGCGCGAGGAAAATGTCCTGCCAGGAAACGACCAGCTCTGCCGCGAAGCAGTCATATTCTCTCAAAGTATGCTGCTAGGAACACGAAACGATATGGATGATATTGTTAACGCAATAACAAAAATCTATAAAAACCGCCAGGCACTTGCAGAATATAAGGGCTGAATGAAAATAACACCGCTTAATTCTACCCCCCTCCTCATGGATGAGAGGAGAATATTTTTTAATTATATCTTGTCCTTTCCTCTGGTTACTACAGGGATGATTATCTGAACCCGTTACATTTGCAGTTGAATGAATGGTTATAAAAAGTCTTTTAAACATATCAGCCAATGAAAAATTCATCACCGTTTCTCTTTGCTTTTTTATTTATTTCAACAATCACATTTTCCCAGCATACAGGATTTCTCTCAAACATTTATGACTATCTGGAAAATCCTGCTGTCTTTGAAATAAACCAGACCGAAGGACATTCACTCATAATTCCTTTCGCTTCATCCACCGACGCTCTTGCTGGTAACCTGCAGAGATCAACCGGCTATATGTCGCTGAATGGAACATGGAAATTCTGGTATTCCGATGTGCCTGAGAATTTTCCGGCAGGTTTTTACGAATCAACCTTTAACGATAAGGGATGGAAAACAATCACTGTACCATCCAACTGGGAGATGCAGGGTTATGGCGACCCCCTTTTCCGTAACGTGACAACACCATTCAGTCCAAAGCCACCAAAAGTGCCACGCGAATACAATCCCACAGGAATCTACAGAAGGGCATTCTCAATACCTCAGTCATGGAAAGACAAAGAAATTTTCCTGAGAATGGAAAAAACTGCTTCAGCATCTTTTGTGTGGATAAACGGAAAAGAAGTTGGCTATAACGAAGGTGCACAGGAACCTGCTGAATATAACATCACAAAATACGTCAGGCCCGGTAATAATACAATATGCGTGATGGTTTTCAAATATTCCGACGGATATTATCTCGAAGACCAGGATTACTGGCGACTGGCAGGAATATTCGATAATGTCTCAGTTATTGCACGTCAAAAGATCCATCTCTTCGACTGGTATGCAGTTACCGACCTTGATGAGAGCTACAGGGATGCAACTTTGGAAATCGAAACCGTCATTAATAATTATTCCGGCAGCACGGCAGATGGTTTAACTATGCGGGCTAGACTTTACGACAGCAATCTTAAAGAGGTCGCAAGGTTTGTAAAAGAAAACATTACTGTTGCCGCGCAGGGCAGCATAAAGACAAACCTTTCCGGTGAGGTAAAACAACCACGCATGTGGTCGGCTGAAGACCCTTATCTCTATCATCTTTCATTCGAAATTATTGACCGCAATGGAAGAGTTATCGAGGCTTCAGCCGGACGCATCGGCTTCAAAGAAACAGAAATCCATAACCAGGTGTTTTACCTTAACGGCAAACCGGTAAAGCTCAACGGCATAAACAGCCACATGCAGCATCCCGATAATGGTCATACCATGGACGAAGAGACAATCAGAAAAGACTTTACCATCCTTAAGCAATTCAATATCAACTGCGTACGTACATCACATTATCCGCCTGTTCAGCGATACCTTGAACTGGCTGATGAATATGGCCTGTACATTGTTGATGAGACAGGCGATGAGGCTCATGCCACAGAATACCTTTCGTCGCGCAAAGAATGGGAGGCAATGTACAGGGAGAGGGCGCGGAAAATGGTTCTTCGCGACAGAAACCATCCGTGTATTCTCTTCTGGAGTGCAGGCAACGAAAGCGGAGAGGGCGACAATATATGCGCTGTTATCGAGGAAGGAAATAAATACGACAGGACCCGCTACTGGATGTATGGAGGCAATGCTTTTGCTCACAAGTGCGAAGATATTATCGGTCCACGTTACCCGAATATTCTTACTCTTCTTACACGAGTTTATAACGTGCCGCCTTCAGAGGATACCCGCCCATCATTTCTGGATGAATACCTTGCAGTTACCGGTAACGGTGGCGGAGGCTTAGATGAATACTGGGAACTCTTCAATAAATATCCCCGCAGCATGGGCGGTGCTGTATGGGACTTCGTAAGCACCGGAATAACACAGAAAATACGCTCCCTGCGCGACGAGTCGCCGAATAATGTTCAGGCCAACATAATGGGTAATGCAAAACTCGTGCAGGGCTTCAAAGGCAAAGCTATCGACCTGAACGGACACGACCAGTGGGTGGAGGTGTACCGCCACGATGCACTCGAAATCACCGGACAAAAACTGACAATCTCGCTTATGGTTTTTCCACGTAAACTAAATAATTCGTCGGGAACCCTGATAACAAAAGGTAACTGGCAGTTCGGTATCAACCAGGTGAGGAACGACTCTCTCCGTTTTTATATAACCACAAACAGAAAATATTCTGTTTCAATATCCATGCCAGCAGGATGGGAAAATAACTGGCATCATGTGTGTGCCTTTTACGACGGACAGACAATATATATGTGTGTTGACGGGAAAGAAAGCGAAAAGATACCTGTAACAGGTAACATACGAAATACTCCGTTCCCGGTGAATATAGGTAGAAATGCAGAAATACACGGTCAGGAGACATCCGTTTACCTTTGCGATGCACTTATTGATGAGGTCGGTATATTCAATGATATAATTCCTGTTGATGCGCTCCGCAATCCCGACGAGTCATTGAGAAAGAAATCGTTGTTGTGGCTCAGTTTTGAAGAAGAAAAGACAGAAGGCTCATTTTACAGTTACGGCATTGGTGCAAGAACCTACGGCGCTATATGGCCCGATCGAAGGCCACAGCCCGAAATGTGGCAGATAAAAAAATCGGGTCAGCCTGTCACAGTAAGCATGCTATCGTCTGAGGAAGGGAGAATGGAAATCATCAACCGTCACCTGTTCACAAATCTGAATAGATACTCAACTGTGTGGAGCCTATCTGAAGACGGATATGTAATTCAGACGGGCGAATTAACTGTAGATGTTGAACCGCTTGACACCGCAGAATTGATTATCCCGTTCAAAAAACCGGCAATAAAACCAGGAAAAGAATATTTTTTGCTTTTGAGTTTCAGGCTTAAAGAAAAAACACTTTGGGCTGAGCCGGGCTTCGAGGTGGCATGGGAACAGTTCCGCCTTCCATGGTATGTTGCCGCAGAAACAAGATATGACTCTTCATCAGAAAACTTAAGGATTACCGAATCTGCTGAAAATGTCATTATTTCAGGCAATGGTTTCGAATACACTTTCAGCAGGCAGACAGGGCAGCTTTTTTCAATAAGGGTAAACGGAAAAGATTTGCTTGAGTCGGGACCTTTACCAAATTTCTGGAGGGCACCGCTTGCCAATGAAACAGACGAATGGAACTTCCGCAGGTCGAACAGAAAACATACAGCCGAGTGGGCTGGCAGGTTTGCCGCCAGCGAGTGGTACGCCACCGGACTCGACGCTCCGGTTTCTCAACTTGTGGATTTTTCATTTGTGAAGATGAAACAGGGAGTACATGTTTTTTCGCGTCTTCTTACACTTATTAACAACGGAAGAAGTGCGTTCATAAATGACTTTTGTTACTTTGTCTATAACTCTGGTGAGATAGCTGTAGAGCACAAAATAACACCCGAAGGTGACATGCCAGCATGGCTGCCTCGTGCAGGCTTGACTATGGTGCTCGGCAGGGAATATCAAAATGTAAACTGGTTCGGGCGAGGTCCACAGGAAAATTATCCCGACAGGAAAACCGGATATAAAGTTGGAGTATACAGCTCAAACGTGAGTGATATGTATGAACCTTACCTTATTCCTCAGGACTATGGCTTGCGAACCGATAACAGGTGGTTGAGAATAACTTCAGCTGATGGTACCGGACTTGAATTCAGGGGAGATAAATTGTTCAACTTTAATTACTATCCCTTCAGTACTGATAACCTTACTAAAGCTGCTTACACTTATCAGCTGCAGCCATTCAAAGGGAATACTTTGAACATTGATTATGCAACTAGTGGTGTGGGCTGCACTGCACTGTCGGTTTTTGCACCATACCAGATTATGCCACAGGTGTTTGAGTTTACCCTTCACATCAGACCCGTAACAGGTGCAGAAAATAAATAGACTTCTGGCGGAAAATTTTTTATTAGATTTGGGACGTAAAAAGAAAAGTTATGGCTGGCAATAATATCGTAACGTTTGGTGAGATAATGATGAGGCTTGCCACTCCTGAGAGGCAGAGGTTTACACAGGCAAACATGCTATCTGTTTCATTCGGGGGTGGTGAGGCAAATGTTGCAGTGTCGCTTGCAAATTATGGGTTGCCTGTTGAATATGTGACCCGTCTGCCTCAGAACGACTTCGGAAGAGCTGTAGTGATGGAATTGCGAAGGCATAATGTTGGAACTAAACATATAGTTTGGGGAGGCGAGCGGCTTGGCATTTATTTTCTCGAGACAGGCTCCAATGCCCGTCCGAGCAAAGTCATTTACGACAGGGCGCATTCGGCAATATCGGAGATAAAACCCGGTATGGTTGACTGGGACGGTGTGTTTGGTAATGCCTGCTGGTTTCACTGGACAGGCATTACGCCGGCTATATCTGAGGGAGCGGCAGGGGTATGTCTTGAGGCCGTAAAAAAGGCGAAACAAAAAGGATTGACAGTATCGTGCGACCTCAACTACCGTAAAAACCTCTGGAAATGGGGAAAGAGTGCAGGAGAGGTAATGCCCGCCCTCGTTGAGCATTGTGATGTGATACTCGGCAACGAAGAAGATGCCGAAAAGGTTTTCGGCATAAAGGCTCCTGATATGGACGTAACGGCTGGTAAGGTTGAGCATGCAGCCTATGAACATGTATGTCTTAGGTTGAAGGAGAAGTTTCCCCAGGCAAAGAAGGTGATTATCACACTGCGTGGTTCAGTGAGTGCAGATTACAACACATGGTCGGGAATACTTTACAACGGTGAAAAATTCTTTTATGCTCCTGTTTATCACATCACCGATATTGTCGACAGGGTAGGGGGAGGCGATGCCTTTATGGGCGGACTCATTTACGGTTTCCTTACATACACAGGAGACGACCATAAAGCACTCAATTTTGCTGTTGCAGCCTCATGCCTCAAGCATACAATCCATGGCGATTTTAACCTCGTAACAGTGGCAGAAGTTGAACAACTGATGAAAGGAGACGCGTCGGGAAGGGTAATCAGGTAGAATTTTTCCTTTTAATACAGGCATTTATCTTTTCAATCAGTTCTTCTCTTGTGAAGGGCTTGCTTATATAGTCGTTACACCCCAATGCCAATGCCATTTCCCTGTCGGTGTCGTGAGCAAATGCTGTCTGTGCTATAATGGGAATAGCATCGTTAAATTGCCTTATTTTCTCTATGGCCTTATAACCGTCCGATTCGGGCATTTTTAAATCCATCAGAATAAGAGAAATCTCCTTATTCTCATATGCCTCTCTCACTGCTTCGTCACCGTTTCTTGCTCTGACAGTCCTGTAACCCGACTTTTTCAGTAAAACATCTATATAATAAAAGTTTATGTCATCATCTTCAGCCACTAATATTGTCTGGTCTAGGTTACTTTTTATGAATTCATTCATTCCGGTATAATTTTGGGTTAATATTTGCTCAGTTCTTAAAAAAGGCATTATAAATTTGAAAATGCTTCCTTTACCTTCTTCTGAATCAACTGTAATTCTGCCACCAAGAATCGTTGCGTAAGAACTTGCAATTGACAACCCCAGTCCAACCCCTTCATAAGGTTTGTTATATGAGATATCGGCCTGCACAAACCGGTCGAAAATAGAATTATGAAGTGATTTTGAAATGCCTATACCCGTGTCTTTAACTGCAATGACAATCTCATTACCGGAAATATCAGCACTTAATTCCACATAACCGGTATTTGTAAACTTAATTGCATTCTTAACTAGATTAGTAATTATGGATTCAATTTTATATCGGTCAGATTCTATAACAAAGTTATCATCAATAATATTTGTCTTTAGAATGAGATCGAGATTTTTCCTGTCAGCCTCCGGTTTAAAAAAGTTGTAAATATAGGAAAGAAACTCCTTCAGATTTATTTGGTCTTTTGAAACAGTTACAGTTCCGGATTCAATTTTTGACATCTCAATTATCTGGTTTATTGTTGTAAGCAGCCTTTGTCCGCTCTCCTTAAGCGTATTGAAATACATTTTTTTTTCTCCATCCGATATGTTGTAGTTCTGAAGAAGTTCTGCAAAACCCAGAATGCCGTTCAATGGTGTTCTTATTTCATGGCTTATATTGGCAAGAAACGCAGATTTAAGCCTTGTGCTTTCCTCAGCCTTTTCTTTTGCATTAATCAGTTCCTCGATCATTTTTTCTCTGTCGGTAATATCCTCCTTGACACCCACAAAATGAGTTATTTTCCCTTCAGTATCCGTTATTGGTGAAATAACGGCCTTTTCCCAGTACAACTCACCGTTCTTCTTTTTGTTGACAAGCTCTCCTTCCCAGGTTTTCCCTGAAAGAATGGTATCCCACAGGTTTTTATAAAACTCCCTGCTCTGTTTGCCCGATTTCAATATCCTTGGATTTTCTCCGATAACTTCTTCAGCATTGTATCCGGTTATCCTTGTAAATCCAGGATTTACATAAACAAGATTGCCGTTCAGATCGGTTATCATTATTGATACCCCACTGTATTCAACGGCCTTCCCCAACAGTCTTAAATCCGATTCAGTTTTTTTTCTGAGGGTAATATCGGAAATGGTTTGGATTGCAAATTCAAGCACTCCCTGCTCATTAAATATCGGGTCAATGGTTATCAAATAATACCTGCCTTCAGTTTGCACCTCTGTCTGCTCCCTTTTTTTACTGTTGCACATTCTTACAAATGGGCAATCATCTTTAGACGAACCGGATTTGTGAACAATCTCACAGCATTTTTTCCCGATAATTTCTTCAGGTAAGACATTAAAAAGGGATAATGAAGCTTTGTTGCACCTTATAACTCGTTGATCCTTATCGAGCAGCATTATGCTGTCCGGAACTGCATCGAAAGTTTTCTGCCACTCTCTCAGAAGTCTTTCATTTTCTTCCACAAGTGATTTTAATCTCACCAGCAAAGGACCTTTATCTCCAATAATCAGGTCAATATTCCCTTTCCTGATTGATTCAACAATTGCCTCTGCCAGTTCGAGTTTCTGTTGTAAATGCTCTTTTGCTCCTGTCTTATCTTCCTGTGTTTTCTTTTTCCTCATTTTCCCTTCGTAGAATTGCACTTAATAAACTTTCACTTTCAATCGCACCGATGATTCTTTTTTCAGAAGTCGGACTTTTTATTATCAGTGTAGGAACAACAACGATGTTATGTTCAATAGCGGTATTATAATCGTCAAATACATTGATAATTTTAAGGCTTCCTGAACTTTTGAAACTCTTTTCAAAAAAAACTCTGACACTCTTTTCAGTAACCAACGAATTTGGTTCATCCGGGGCAACAAAGAGAATTATTTTTGTTTGCTCTTCTTGGGGGCTATTTGAACTCTGGTTAATGTTTTTCATCTTCTAATCCTTTTTCAGGGAAATTTTCACCAATGCCTTATCAGTCAAGAAATTTAATCCCGTTGTCAGTAATCTGAAACTCGTGTTTCCGGTTTGAATGGCCCGATCCCCTCGATTTCAGAATATGAATAAACCGGCTCGTTTCTCCCTGCTTTTCAAAATAATCCATAAATATTACAGTATCAATCATTGAAGAAATACTGTTACCTGATATTTCAAGGAAGTCATGTTTACCAGAGAGCTGGTTAATCATAATAATAGTTATACCTTTTTCTTTGCAATAATTAAGCAGTCGCATAAGGTATTCAAAAGCAGCCTGTTTCCCACCCATCCTCGGACAGGCTGAAATGGAATCAACAATTACGTGAGCAGGTTTAAACCCGTCAATATTTTCTATTGCCCTGATATAGTGTTCTTCAGCTCCCATTGCTTCAGGGTAGTTGGTTATGAATCGTAAACATTCAGATTTAAAGTATGGTAAAATACTTATGCCTGCACTTTTTACATTATGAATTACTGCAGCTTCTGATTCTTCAAATCCTATGTAAAGTATTTTTTCTTTCCTGCGGCATGCAGATTCAATAAAAGAGCAAGATAATATAGTTTTTCCCGAACCGGGTTGTCCTGCTATCAATATGCAAGAACCTTTACTGTATCCTCCATTGAGTATCCTGTCAAATTCCTTAATTCCCGTGGATATTTTTTGGCCAAGAGGTTTATGCATAAGTCCGACTCGCGTAATGGGTGTGACTTTTATACCGGAAGAAGTTATTACGTAAGGATATTCGTTCTTTTCAAAATCAGAACCCCGATATTTTGCCACACGGACCCGTCGTGTCGTAACCTGTTCCGAAATTCTGGAATCAAGTATGATTACACAATCGGACATTGATTCGAAAAATTCTTCAAAAACTAATCCATCATGTCTTTTTGTGGGCCTAACTGTCATGAGCACCGTAATTGATTCGGAATTTAACCAGTTGTTTATAAGATGCATTTCACTCCTTATTTTCTGGGGCGTGTCAAAAAACCTTAGAATAACATCCAGTGCATCAATAACAATTCTTCTGGCTTTTATTTCCCTGGCTTTACCTGCAACCGCAGCAAGCAAACCTTTAAGACTGAATTGACCGCTAACCAGAACGTCTGGCTTAATTTCTCCGTCATAAAGAAACAGAAGATTCCTTTTTTCCATATCCTTGATGTTCCAGCCAAGTGTTAAGGCATTTTTCCTTAACTGTTCGGGTTTTTCTTCAAAACAAACAAAAATTCCGGGTTCACCTGCGAGTGCTCCCTTGTAAATAAACTCAAGCCCCATAACTGTCTTTCCTGTTCCTGCACCGCCGTAAACGACTGTGGTTTTCCCTTCCGGCAAACCTCCTCCAAGAATTTCATCCAAACCAATAATGTAGGTCGGAACTTTTTCAACGGCTATTTTCTTAGCATTTTTTTTGTGTTGAATCTTTTTCATGAATCTAATTGTTGAAAAATTTTATTACCAAAGCTATTAAAAATTTTAAACAAATTTATGATCTTGAACCAGCCAGGTGAAGACAAATAGCTAATAAAAAAATAGTTATGTCTTGTTACAATTTTACAGCCAAATATAAGGATATTATCACTATTGTCCAACTAAATTGCAAAGTTGGTAATTTATTTTCTGTATAGCCCATAAACAGGGCATTGTTATTTCAGTTTTCATGATGACCTCCCCCTTTATATGCTCCAAATAAGGCCAGTTGGTGTGAACCATCAGGTGATCCCCAAACTGGTTGATAATTCCGTCTGGTACTTTTAAGCAGTTCATTAACATCCAGCATGCTGATCAAATGCATTCAGAACAGTGATGCCACAACGGAAAATGCTTTCTTGGTCTGGGCTATCTTCTGGATGACTGTCAATAACTGTTGCGCAATCAATGTACACCACACCCGGGTTCTGATTGCATTTTCATTTTCACCATAAAAGTAGTGCAACTGAAAGTTCTGCCTCATTTTCTTAAACTGCAATTCAATACCCCATCGTTTCTTATACAGGAAGGCTACTACCTCTGCGGTAATACCAAAGCTATTGGTCAGGAACTCATAATATCGGTTCTTTTCATCCTGGCAGCAGACCTTACGCAGGCGAATCCTCCTGGTTACTATTACTTGTTTCTTCCCGGTCTCATCCTCCGGATGGTATTCCAACTCAATAATCTCATCCCTGAGTACTTTAACTATTCCTTTCTTTTGGTAATACTTGAGCTTCTCCTCAATAACTGTATACATAGCGTTGCACTTCAGCAACTTCTGATCATACACTCTGGCTGCAGTAATTTTTATAAATCGTCCAACCGATTGAACTACATCTATCAGCATATGCCCTTTCAATCCTCTTTTCTTCTTTCCGTCTCCTTTGGGATTGCGATCAACTCCTTTCAGGTTGTCACTGGACAATCTGATGGTGGCAGAATCGATCAAAAGAACCTCTTTAAATGTCAATCAGAAAGTTCGGCTGTCCGACAAATTTTATTTCCGTAATTTTACCCATGTTGTATTTGTTTTATACCAAAAACCAAATTACAACATTCGGGGGAAACCATATGGGAGTACCCCTTTTTTTATTATTTTAGTCGGA
>JBASIK010000006.1:0-1605 GCA_049654745.1 Bacteroidales bacterium | reverse complement strand
GTGAATCTTTGACATCATCTCATTTGCCTCTGTTGTAATAACAGTAAAAGTTTTTACAACTTCCCCGGTAGTATTATCCACCCATTCCGACCATAAGCCTGCAAGCGACATTATATCCTCATCGGCTCTGAATACATACCATGGAATTTTTCTTTCACCTACGTGCTGCCATTCAAAAAATCCTTTTACAGGTATAATGCACCTCCTTGTAGCAAATGAATTTGAAAATGAAGGCTTTGCATCAATACTTTCTGCTCTTGCGTTAAAAGTTTTATATCTTATTTCATCAGCTTTTTCCCGGTCTCTTACCCATGAAGGAATCAGTCCCCAGTTCATATGTTCAATAAATTCCCTGTTTCCGGTGTGTACAACAGGAAGTTTCGGAATTGAAAATGCATGATAATAATAGCTTGGGCGGTAGTTTTCAGGGTCAATCAGCCGGGCATGGTATCGTTCTTCCAGTTCTTCCTTTACAATGTTTACATTTACTGTAAAACACATTACTGTTCGTTTTTATTCGATTGTTATGTCGGATGACAGAGGAGCCCCCACATAATAATTAAACAGGTCGCGTTCAGGCCATTTTCTCACCTGTGAAAGTGCTCTGGTCATAAATATGTTTATCTCTGTTGATATCTCAGGGCCATTCCATGTACTTGTGTTTGTAAGAAATACCCATGAGATACCGTCAGGCTGGCGTTTCGCCATACCTGCTGTACCCGGGAATGAGCCTGTCCTCCACCATACTCCGTTATTTATGGTACCCTTCCAACCGATGGGAGCATATTTATTGTTATTGTCGGTCATGAACCTGATTGATTCTTCGTGCAATATATCTCTCCTGCCTTTTAATCCGTCAATATGCAGAACAAATTTCAGGAGGTCAGGTGCTGTGGCAACCCATGCTCCTGCAGCACCCAGTGCTTCTATATCGTTACCCCCGTAGGCGGGAGAAACCAGTTCACCGTTACCATAAACAGAAGGTTTAAATATAGCATCGGGTGGCACATAATATGTTACTTCAAAGGGCAACTTCTCGTCTTTCAGATTTTTTGCCAGATACATATCGTATATACCGTAAGGTTCAAAAAGGTTTTTCCTGCAATATTCACTGTATGACAAGCCTGAAACTTTTTCAATTACAAGTCCAAGTATAGCATACCCAAGGTTGGAGTATGAACGGCCTGTGCCGGGTGTAAAATGGAGATTCTTATTTAGTGCAAACCGTACTATAGTCTTTGTATCCACAGGAACGGGAACTCCCATTTCTTTTGCCACTACAAAAGGCATAAACATCTGGTCTCCGAAACGGGTTGTCCATCCGCCTTCATGGGCAAGAAGGTGGGCTACGGTTATGCCGTAAACCCTCTTATCTTTAGGATTGCTATAATATGGATCGTTAAGAATTCCATCGGGTCCAAAAACTCTGTCATTAATTGACAACTTGCCCTCTTCCTGAAGTTTCATAATTGCCACAGCTGTTATCAGCTTGGATATACTGGCTATTCTGAAGCGGTAATATGGTTGAACCTGTTCTTTTGATGTACTATCGGCAAGGCCAAATCCCTTCGCATAAACAAGTTTGCCGTCTTTTGCAACAGCCAC
>JBASIK010000005.1:0-20817 GCA_049654745.1 Bacteroidales bacterium | reverse complement strand
AACCACCTCTTCCCATTCCGAACAGAGAAGTTAAACCTGCCAGCGCCGATGGTACTGCGTAAAGCGGGAGAGTAGGTCGTCGCCGAACTTTAAAATTAATCCCGACCCTCCGGTCGGGATTTTTTTTACCCAAAACCACACATCTAACCAACCTTATTCCTTCTACCCAACCCTGCCTCTGTTGAATACATTTACAATAACCCAAACTTTACTTATATTCTTAAAACATTATTACCCATTTTTATTTAAAATTTCATAATTTTGCGTCAGTTACTTTTTAATCAATACATCATGAAATTTGCTGTAGTCCTTTCCGGATGCGGAGTTTACGACGGCTCCGAAATACACGAGGCAGTAATGACCCTCCTGGCAATTGATAAAAACAATTGCACTTACGAAATATTTGCTCCTAACATCATACAATACCATGTTATTAATCATCTCACCGGCGAAGTGATGAACGAAAAACGAAATACCCTTATCGAATCAGCAAGAATTGCAAGAGGCAAAATAAAAGCACTGAGTGAATACAAACCTGAAAATTTCGACGGGCTGATCTTCCCGGGAGGCTTCGGGGCAGCAAAAAACCTTTGCTCATATGCTATAGACGGAGCCGACATGAAAGTAGACAGAGTGGTAGAGAAGGCAGTGAAGGAGACTCACACTGCCGGCAAACCAATAGGAGCACTCTGCATCGCCCCTGTACTTATCACAAAAATCCTTGGTAACGTAGAAGTTACTATAGGAAATGATAACGAAACCGCAGGTGTAATAGAAAAATTGGGAGGAACACACCGCACAGCAGGTAATACAGATGTGGTAATCGACTATAAAAACAAAGTGATAACAACCCCCTGTTATATGCTGTGCACAAGAATCTCCGAAATAGCTGAGAGTGCTGATAAGCTCGTGAAAGCTATGGTGAAAATTGCAGGAAATAATCAGAAATAACCGTTCTCTATCCCGTAAATAATACTCTCTATTATAGCATCCTCTCCGTAGGGATCATACCTTGCCTTCAGATTGGCACCGAAAATGCGTGCTACACCCTGCCAGAAAGCAGCTGTAATGGTACCCCTGTACGTCTTTATAAGATCATACGATGTATTCTGAGTCTCCCTGTCAATTAGCTTGATCAATATCTTCCCCTGAGTTATGGTCAGTTGCCTCATGTCATCCTCATATTCCCTGAATATCTGTTTCTCAAACTCCCTTAAAAATTTTTTTCTTTCATTTTCATCCGGCAACTGTGCAAGTATATTATTAACCTCCTCAAGTTTCACCCTTACAATTAATGCATAAGGATAAACACGTCTTACATTATAAATCAGCCTGTCATAAACGCGTGCCTGACGCCTTGATATATTCTTGCTGCTACCGGCAATTGTAACTTCCTTTATCTCCATCTCAGGCAACTCTTCCCCGTCGCGGTAAACCTTCTGTAAAACAATGAAACTATCAGGCAAAGTATCATTCCTGTGCTTCAGCGAATCATTCTGGCCCCATAAAATGACAGGAAACATAATGAATATTAATATGCAGACAAGCCTTTCCACCTGATTCATATTCGACCCTGTAAAATTACCAATAAGACCGGTACAAATAACCAGAAAAACCCGGCTAAAATTGTGCCATAAATAATAAATGATATATCTTCCATGAAAATATGTCCGGAACAAATAAGTAATTTTGTCAAAACCACATACATGAAGCTTAAAGTTGAAGACCTGGAAGATCAGTCGAGATACAGGCACCTGATGACACTCAAGTATACAGACATCGTACCTTTTGTGCTTGAGTTTATCAGGCGGCCAGGCAGCATCATAATTTTTTTCTGGTCGGCATGCTTTATTTCCTTTTGCATTTCAGCTGTGATAAGATTCAATCTCTCAAAAATATACGAATTCAGACAGATTCTTCCCCATACATTGCTCGGCCTGATACTGCTGCCTGTGGTTATAATTCCAGTACACGAATTTCTTCATGTGTTACCATTTATTTTAACAGGTGCCAGAAATATTAGAATAGGAATGGACATACGTCAATTCATTTTTTACGTAACGGTGCACAGGGAAGTGGTAACGCCAGGAAAATTCAAATTTGTGGCAATAGTGCCTTTTATATCTGTTTCCCTTGCTATTTCTGTATTGATATTTATCTCTCCCCCACTCTGGAAATGGAGCCTGTCTCTGTTTCTTTTTATTCACATGACTATGTGTGCAGGTGATTTTGCCATGCTGAACTTTTACCATATTAACAGGCATAAAAGAATACTTTCGTGGGATGATGCAGTCCTTAGAGAGGCATATTTTTATGAAGAATTTTAAGTCAAGATAAATCTTAGTAATTATTTGTAGATTTATAGCGATTATATAGTTAAAAATTTACTTCTATGAAAAAGATCTTAATATTCTTCCTGCTGATTGCAACAGTTTCTTTGACCGGCTTCAGTCAGCGAAAAATCGTTAATCTTCCAGATTTACCTGGCTACATCACATTAAAATGTGATTTTCACTCCCATACTGTCTTTTCCGACGGTAACGTATGGCCTACAATAAGGATAGGTGAAGCTTTCCGCGATGGGCTCGATGCCATTGCCATCACCGACCATATTGAGTATCAGCCACATAAAGACCAGATACCCACCAATCACAATGCAGCATATGAAATTGTCAGGAACCTGGCAAAAGAATATAACATTATTCTTGTTCATGGTGCTGAAATAACTCGTGATATGCCTCCAGGTCATCTTAATGCCCTGTTCATAACTGATGCCAATGCCCTTGTGAAAGATTCGGTTTATGATGCGATATCAGCAGCTGCAAAACAGGGAGCTTTTATCCAGTGGAACCACCCGGGATGGAGATCGCAGGAACCCGATGGAATACCCAAGCTCTATAACATACACAAACGGCTTTTAGCAAACGGATTAATCCATGGCATCGAGTTTTACAACGACGGCGAATATTATCCGAATATACTTGAGTGGTGCCGGGAATACAAGCTGGCTGTTATGGCCAACAGCGATGTTCACGGAATAATTAGCGAAAGGTACAGAGAGCCTGAATTTACCAATCGGCCAATGACTCTTGTGTTCGCAAAAGAAAGAACAGAAGAGGCACTAAAGGAAGCTCTCTTTGCCGGACGTACACTAGCCTATTTCAGGGATATGATTGCCGGTAAGGAAGAATTTGCAAGACCTTTCTTCTATCAATGCATAAATGTCGGCAAAAGATATCATGAAACGGCCAAGAATTACTATTTTGACATTACAAACAATTCAGATATAACATTTTATCTGGAAAATGGACCTAAAGGTGCTCCATCAAGCATAACCCTGAATGCCAGGTCGGTGACAAGGATTGTACTAAGCAAAACGTTCACAGGACCTCTTACTTACGATGTCAGAAACGTCCTAATAGGAACTGACAAACCATTGAAAATAGAACTAAAATATTAGAATAAGAGTACCTTAAAAGCTGCAAAATATTTTATCATCTTAGTAAGAAAGAAGAAACGCAAAGTACAGGTCATAAATTACCTGACTTTGCGTTTTTTCTTTTTCAAAATTTTACCTTAACCAGTTTAAGTATATTGTCTTCAGAAGTAATTGGTTTAATCCTGAATGAGTATTCATATTTATCATCCAGCAATCTATATTGTGGATGTATCGGAGCGCCCCACGAATCATCACCTCCTACTCCCATCTGTGCAAGGTCAACATTCAGATTTACCAGGTCTCTCGGTTTTACATCGATGGTATGCCTGTTGGCTGTTTTTGCATCTTTCCTGTAAGCCGATAGTTTGCCAGGTGATTCAAAATCGTCGTGTATATTATGAAGTGCTGCAAAACATATTACCGGCATTCCCTGGATAAGTAAACCATTGCCGGCATCATCTGTTAGTGTCAGCCACCGGGTATCTGTTTTGTATCCGTTTTCCTGAGGTCTTATATAGGGTACATACTGGTCGGCTACTGTACTTTCGTAAAGATTGACAAATGCAGAAGTTTTACGGTCAACATAGTTTTCATGAGGTCCCCGGCCAAACCATTTCAGATTTGAAAACGACTCAGGCAACTGCATCTGCATACCCATTCTCGGAATCTCCGGAATATTTTTCCCGGCCTTCACAAACCGGTTATTTACTATTATGTCGCCTGTGCTATAAATTGTATAAACAGAAGAATAATCAGCAATTTTTACTCCTTCGGCTGAGTTGATATCATATCTGAATGCAATAACCACTTTATCCATTTCAGGCTGTGAAATATCTGCCTTTTTAACAACGGCTCCCTCCCCTGCTTTCTTCCAGATGCCAAGCTTACGGTCCATATTATATCCGTAATCATTATCTGTTGGCGGTCTCCAGAAATCGGGTTGAGGACCTTTCAGCAAATGCTCCCTGCCTTTATATTTGAGCGATTCCATAATTCCTTTGCCAAGATCAAATGCAACCTCAAGGTTTTCGCCTCTTACGAAAAGCTTTGAATTCTTTTCTTCAGTCTGAAGAACTGATAACGGGTCACGAGGAAGGGTTGTAGTTGCAGGCAAAAACACAGGAAGAGCAATCTGTTCAGCAGCATACACATGACCTTCAGGAATGATACCCCATGGTGCTGACCTTGATGCTCTTATATTCAGAAAATATTCTGTAGCCTCTAAAGGCTTAAGCTGTGACACCGGCAGTGAGACGACAGTCTCACGGTGGGGTGGAAGAGTCGGAATCCGGAAACTGCCTGAAAGAACAACGGCTCCGTCGGCAGCTATCTCCCATTCAAAGTTGAATTCCGACAGGTCAGTAAAATCATACTTGTTTTTGATCTTTACCAGTCCTTTAGTAATATCTTCTGGCTCGAATCCTATATACTGATACACTTTTTTAACCTCATTAAGCGAAGGATGAGGTGTTCTGTCGGGCCAAACCAGCCCGTTAATGCAGAAATTGCCATCACTTGTGATACCTTCAGGGCCAAAGTCTCCTCCGTAAGCCCAGAATTTTTCACCGGTTTCGCTGGTCTTCACAAGACCCTGATCGACCCAGTCCCAGATAAATCCTCCCTGCAATTTGGGGTATTTCTCGATAACATCCCAGTAATCCTGGAGGTTACCAACACTATTGCCCATAGCATGGGCATATTCACACATTATCAATGGTCTGTCGTTCTTTTCATCTTTTGCATAATTTTCAAGGTACTCAATCCGGGCATACATCGGACACCAGATATCGGTATGCCTCTCAGGGGCATTTGTCATTTTTTCAGCCCGTTCGTATTGAACAGGCCTCGTTTTATCTCTTTCCTTTATCCACTTATATGCATTCAGGAAATTATGCCCGTCACCTGCTTCGTTGCCCATCGACCAGATTATTACCGATGGATGATTCTTGTCTCGCTCCACCATCCGTGTAATTCTGTCAATATGCGCTGCATACCACTCCGGCCTGTCAGCCAGTGTAACATCCTTGTTATAGCCCATTCCATGCGACTCAATATTGGCTTCATCAATGAGGTAAAGACCATACCTGTCGCACATTTCGTACCACAGCTCCTGCTGCGGATAGTGAGATGTTCTGACGGCATTAATGTTATAGCTCTTCATCAGCCTTATATCCTTAAGTATTGTTTCCCTGTCAATAACATGACCCTTCACATCATGATGTTCGTGGAGATTAACCCCTTTCAAATAGACAGGTACTCCGTTAACCAGCAGCTGGGAATTTTTTATTTCAACTGTTCTGAAGCCTACATGTGCACTAACACTTTCAAGGTTAACTCCGTTTTCATCCTTAAGGCTTATTACCAGTGAATAGAGGTTGGGCGTCTCAGCAGACCATTTCTTGATTCCGGGAAAATCATTATTGAAGGTTACGAAAGATTTCCCATCAGAAAGAGTAGTTTTTAATGTCTCTTCATAAATTTTAAGCTCTCCGTCGAAAAGTGATGCTACAACATTGTATGTTGAGCTTAATTCAGGTTTACTCGCAAGAACCACATCGAGAATTAGTTTTCCTGTTGAATAGGTTGAATCAAGACCAGCTATTGCAAAAAAGTCATTTATATAAACAACAGGACGGGCATGCAGGTAAACACTGCGCTGGATACCGCTTAACCGCCAGAAATCCTGATCTTCGAGATAGCTTCCGTCGCTCCAGCGATAAACCTCAACGGCAAGTGTGTTTTTTCCTTTTTTAATATATGGAGTGATATTGAATTCAACAGGTGTTTTACTGTCTTTGCCAAAACCCACAAACTGTTCATTTACCCAGACATAGAAAAACGAACTCACTGCACCAAAGTGCAGGAAGATCTCCTTATCCTTCCATGCTGAAGGAATTTTAAAGGTTCTCTTGTAAGAACCCACAGGGTTCATATCATGGGGTATTTTAGGCGGATTGGCGGGGAAAGGATATGGAATATTCGAATAGATTGGAGGATCGTTATATCCCATTACCTGCCAGTTTGAAGGAACTTCGATGTTATCCCAGCCACGGGTATCAAAATCATTCTTAAAAAACCAGTATGGTCTCTCTTCCGGAGTTTTTGAAAGATGAAATTTCCATATCCCGTCAAGGCTTAAATAATTTGGGGAATTTTCCTTTATATCTGCCAGTGCTGATGCTTCATCAGGATAACTGATGAGAGTTGCATGGGGCTTCTCATTGTTGAGACCTGTCAGTTCCTGGTTTTCCCAGTCGCGGGGCTCTTTCTCGGTAAAAGAAACTCCTTCGTATTTACTGTATTTCACACAACCTGAAATCATTATTGCTGCAACGGACAGAAACAGATATTTTTTCATCGCTGAATAATTTTGTTAAAAAATTAAATGTCAACATGTTGTAAATATAAAAAATTTATCCTTTATACCAGCATTTCAGCGTAATATTCCGGCATAAATTTTAAGTAGTTGAAAAAACCTGGCGAATGGAAGGATTGATTTTTATTTTCCGAATTTCAGTTTTAAGGACAAACCGCTATAATAGATTTTTACATTTAGACTTGTAACGCCGGAGAGCGGCATTTGAACATATGGTTCTATCAATACACTTCCCTTTCCGAAAGGCATAGAGTATCCGGCCGAAATGTTGGCAAGGCCGAAATAGTCAGCATGGCTGAATGCTCCTTCAGTTTTCTCTACTTCAACAGTGGAATAGTTTGAATAGGTCACCATCTCCCCTGTTATAGAATTAGTTACAGCTTTCGTGTAGTAGTTTACAAATGTACCGGTAAATTTCTGGTTCAGATATATCAAGGTCGAAGCACCTGCCGACAGGAACAGAGAAGACTTTTCTTTTGCTATAACATTGAATACCATATTAACGGGCAACTCAAGTGCAATAAGCCTGAAACTTGCCTCATAGTAGTCGGTGGTACCTGTTGTTCCGTCGTAGAGTGGAGCGGCATAATTCAGATTTGTTCTGCCTGTTCTGTTCTCGACAGGAGAAGAATGCATAGCTATTGCCACTCCTGGTCTTATGGCAATCCTGCGTGTGAACTGATACTCATAATAAAAACCTGCTGATACTCCGGGGGCTGTAGCTAATGCATTATCTATAACTGCCATCATACCCGACACTCCGGCAATTACCGACGATCTCCTTCTATGGGCCTTTTCCTCTGTTTCTTCTTCCGAAGCACCTGTTTCCGTATAATTTTTTAATGCTTCAGCTATAAGGATACTATCAGGCTCATTCAACGGTGACTCCGTTCTTGCATCCGGCTTCTGAATTTTACCGGTATCGGGAAGTCCTGCAACAGGCTCATTATCAACAATTTTAAATATCTCATTATGAACGAATTCAGCAGGTTTTGAAACTATTTCACCATTTATTCCTTCAGTTATCACTGAATTAACAGAGGCTCGTCTGTCTATAACTTTTTCAGCATAACTTCTATCTCCAAAAGCTGAAAATTTTTCAGCAACCTCGGCTTTGGCTTCTACACTTGTTTCAGGCGCAATTGATTCCTTTTGTTTTTCAACTTCTTCACTTCGGATTCCGGTTACAGGTGCTTCGTTTTGCCTGTTAACAATTTTGTATGTCAATAAAGTACCAACTGATATTAAAATTGCCAATGAAGCTGCTTTTGCCCATAAAGGCATGATGAAAAGAACGCCGGGAAATTTCTTCCTGCGACGGGCAACAAATGATTGCCACCCCTTCTCGGCAAGATGATCAGCGTTGTAATTGCTAAACACCTCCTTGACCTTTTCCCTTAATATTTCATCAAACTGCTTCATTGCCATGTCTGACTGAAATATGATTTTTAATGTAAAGTTCCCGTAGCATCTTCTTTGCTCTTGCAAGATTTGCTCTTGAGGTTGAAGCCGATATTCCCAGCATCCCTGCTATTTCATCATGAGAATATCCTTCAATTTCATAGAGATTAAATATTATTCTGTAATGTTCTGGTAGCTGGCTGAACAAAGCAATTATGTCAGCGGCTGAAAGTTCTGCATCAACTTCAGGCTCATGATCTTCTGTTTCAGCTATTTTTTCAATCGACAGTTCAGGAAAGTACCTGGCATTTTTACGGTAATTGTCGATGGCAGTATTAACAAGAATCTTTCCGTACCAGGCACTGAAAGGTCTTGTTACATCATATTCGCCAAGATTGTCAAGTACCTTCATAAAACTATCATTCACTGTTTCCATTGCTTCATTCTCATCACCGGTATATCTTATGCACACCGACATGGCAAAAGAGAAGTATTTTTTGTAAAGCATCTCCTGTGCTCTGATATCACCGTCAGAGCATTTCCTGATAAGCTCCCTGTCAGAAAGATACTGACCATGTTCTTCTCCTCTACCCATTACTGCCATCCGGATTAGTCTATACAAAATAACTGAATCCGGAAGATTTTATGATATATTCTATGAGATATTTCATTGACTACCTGAAAATAAAACCAATCTGAATTTCAAATCTCCTGAAATCGGTAATAATTTCTCTCACACGAGTGTCGTAAATGTATGGCGTCTTCTGTATAACTCTGATCCTCTGTGTCCGGTAACCGGCACCAAGCGTTACTGCATTCCCTCGCCACGACCACCGGGCAAAACCAATGCCTGTACTGAAGAGTAATCCTCCGTAAGTTTTCCCTTCAAAAGACTGGTAATAATATCCCTGATAAGGCCTGTAGTCGGAAACAGGAAATGCATATCCGAGTTTAAGCCATGCAAACGGCGACATTCTCGTTTTCAGAGGATGATATCTTAAATCGGCATATAAAGGTATAATTGTTGCATCAACATCTTCGAGGCCTGTGCCCAATCCGACACTCAATCCGTTTCTGAACTGATAGCCTGCAGCAGTATGAAAAATGAGTGAGTTTACTCTGCCGTTCTCTGAATTACCTCCAAGAAGGCTGGCAGAAAATTTCATGTTGAAACCATGGTAATCAGTTAATGGCGTCACTGTTTTGAATGAATTACCCGTCGATACGATCTTTTCCCTGTTAATTTTGATAATTGAAGGTTTTGTTACTATCATAGTTAAATATCCCGAAGAATCTGAAATGATGGTCCCCGTAATCCGGGAACCATCATTTAGAACGACAGTCTGTTTCACGGGGTACTGTGCCAGAGCCCACGTGACTGTCATAAACATGGGGAGGATTGTAAAAAATCTTCTCATAAAGAACAGTTTACCGCCTTCTGATAAAAATGTAGCGGAATAACTCATTTTCCGTTATTTACTATGTTGATTTGACTTATCTTCTTTATATTCTTTGGATTCGTATAATCGAACTGAAATATTCCATCCTGTCCAACAAGAATAAGTATTCCATTCACAGGAATCACATCATAAGTATCTATATCGGGATAATGGGCAATCTGGTTTGTAATTATTGCCAGCGGATCAGATTTGTCGTATATCTTCAGACCCGCTTTACCATCACAAATAAACAGCAGGTTGCCGTCTATTCCGAGTCCGTGAGGATTAAAAAGTGGATATGACTTTACCAGGTACGGATTGGTTATTGATGAAATATCAATAACGTCGAGCAGATTTTGGCTGTTGGCACACCTTGTACCGGTACGCAATGTCACATACGCATATTTATTATCTGCCACCACCGGGTCACAGGCAGTAATATGGTTGTAAACTGAAATCTGAACCGGTTTCACCGGATTGCTAACATCATAAATAAGCATCCCTGAAGTAGTACCTACAAAAAGTTTGTCGCCAAGTTTATATAGAGTCTCCATAGTACGCGGTACGGTAATGCTGTCGACCACGCTCATTTTATCGGGCATTTTGATATCCACTGTTTTGAGCATCCAGGTGTGGGCAATCACGTAAAGGTTATCGTCATTAAGCATGAACCTTGCCATTGAGCCCCCGGTTCCAGCACCGCTGCTCCAGTTACCGCCTCCTTCATATGCCATTGCGGCAAATACAAGATCCCCCCTGTAAATCTTCAGTCCCCAATCGGAATTATTATATACCTCCTCAGTTACTGTTTTGACTTCCCAGCCTACTATAACTCCTTTTGACTTATCAACATCCACAAACGGATACCATTTGTCACCAACAGGAACAACTTCAGGGAAAATATTTTTCAGGCGGCCAACCTCTTTGGGCTTGCTTATATCAGAGATGTCTATTGCCACAAGGTCGATATAGCTGTCGGCATAAAGGATGTTGCCTTTTATTGCCATATCCACATTACCTATGATATCATAGAAAGCCACCTTTTTCGGATGTGCCGGATCAGAATTGTCAATAACATGAATCCCTTTCTGTAATTCGTTTACAAACAGAAAATTATCTTTAAAGTAAATTTTCCCCGGCTGACTGATTTCTTTTGGCTCGCTTGTTTTGAAGCTACTCCGGAATTCTGAATAAGACATATATACCGGCACATTCACCGTGTATGTCACTCTTTCAATGGTCTTGTCCATGCAACCCGACAATGAGGTTGTAAAAATCATTAATGTAATTAAGTTCTTAAGTGAAGTTTTCATAATATGTTATTTACATGTTTTCCATTTTGTTGAGTATTTTTCAGATGCTTATTTTTTGTACTAAACTATAAAACACCCTCTCTATGCTTTGCTCTCATCCCTCACTCCTCACTCCTCACTCCTCATTACTCCGGATTAACCACCTGGCCTATAAACAACAGGGTATTCGTGGTACGTTCTCTGATAGCAAAAATGAATGACCTGTCAATAACAAACTCTTTTGGCTGAGGGGGCATGCTTGTAAGCTCGATACCTATTGTAGTTACTGCAGCTGCCTCGGTTCCTACCTCGTCAACCTCAACAAAAGTGTTCTGCTTTACAAAACTTACGAATATTTCAGCATCCGAAATACCTGAAAGGTCGGCAACATAAGGGATAAAGGCATCAACCATGCCCATCGCCTGCAACTGATTGTTAAGGAATTTTTCATATGAAAATTTGAATTTCGGGAAATATACTATACACTTTCCGAATTCCTCCAGCTCATCCAATTCGGAAGTAAGGCTGTTCCAGAGGTCAGGGTTAAGTGAGCTGTTAAAAGATTTTAGTCCATCTTCCGGAACAATCACTATCATAGTGAAATTTGTCCTGCCGTAAGGCATTTCTATTGCCCTGAATTTGTCCCTGTATACCACTTTCGCCCCTACTTCACCGTTCATCGTGGGCACATTCACAGAGGGAAGATTGTCGGGATAAAACGGCCTTTCAGAAGTTTTCGATTTATCGAACTGGTAACTCCAGTCGCCTTTAAAATATAGAGCATTCATTATGAACATCACAGCATCGTCAGATATCCCATCCAGAACTTTCGGAATTTTACCGTTGGTGTTGTCGCTTGCCCATTTATTTATTGTATTAAGGGCAGATGGTGAAGCAAAATCAAGTCCCTCTATACTGGCCTTGAAGTTTTCTTTCATCGAATTGATGAACTGAGCTTTTACGTTGAATCCAAGCCTGTAAAATATGGCATTTGCAAGTGCAAAAGTCACCTTTGGGTCTGCCTTCAAAAGCTGTCCCACCAGACTTTTATAAGCTTCATTGATATCTTCCAACTGCATGTCGGAAGAATATTTAAGTGTGCTTCTTAACTGGGTAAATGTATTTCCCCCGCATCCATTAAGAAGCATTGTAAGTGCTGTGGAGGCACTCAGAGGTGACAGCATAAGGTTACTGTCTTTTGATTCGGCAACTTTTGTAAAAAGCTCGATACCAAATTCATTTCCTGAAGAAATAACCTGTGTTGCTGCAGGTGTAAGTTCAATTTTTTTTGGTGTGAGATCTGGCTCACCTGGCTGTTTTTCACATGAAACAAGCATAAAAGCTATTGTTAACAAGCCTGTTGTTGCTAATGCTATCGTTCTCATAATATCTGATTTTAATGATTTAACTAAACCTTTCGTTTATAAAATAACCTCCTTCCCTGATCCTGGGGCTGTTTAAAACGTCTCATTTTTGTTTTCACCCCTGAATCCCAGGAAAGAATACTTATTGATATTCAATATTTTAGCATTGATGTTTTTACTATACTTTCCTAATACGCGTCTTTTCAGAGAGCCCCCGGTTGTTATTGGCGTTCCATCTTTATAGCCACTCAGCCAAAGTGGCAGTTCCTGCAGGAAAGTGTAAAAAGGTAATTTCATATCCACATTTTAAATTAAATCTTCCGTCTCTATATATCTATACGAAACAAATCACCGTAATGCTGCAAAAAGCGAAAAAAAAAATTTAAAAAAGGCTGCCACTTCTGTTTATGGCAGCCCAGCATTATGGTAACAAAATTTAAATGTTAAAGGTTAATTTGTCAGATATCCTGCAGTTCTGCAGCGGCCCACAGGTTACTGTGAAGAAGTTCTACAGCCCTGTTCAGGTCTTCTTTTGCCTTCTTCTGTTCCCCCAATCCCTTATAGCCTAAACCTCTAATGGTATATGCTGTTGACATTCTGGAATTTTCGGCCTCCCTTTCACCAAAAATAGCAAAAAAATCACCTCCCTGGCTGGAAGATTTAAGTTGCCTCTCCCCCTCCTCAACCATTGCTTTGAAAATTTCTTCCGCTTTCGATCTCTCACCAAGATGTGTGAAGCTCAAACCCTGATAATAATTCATATATCCCTGTCTTCTGATACTCTGTTTTGCAGCCAGTCTATAATATTCGGCTGCTTTCTTTTTCTCTCCCATTGCTTCATAAGCAAGTCCGATATGGTAGTTAACCTGTACATCCCTGTTTGCAGCCCTTGCACTGCCTGCTTCTTCCTCGGGAATCTGTGCCTTCAGGAACTGTTCAAGTGCGTTTTTATAATTTCCGCTGGCAAAATATTTTCTGCCAAGCATCAGATGGGCATCAATTATGACCTCTCTCACACGTGAGCTCCCTTCCCGGTAACTGAAGCTTTTGCCTTCCAGATATTTAACTGCCAGTTCTGGCTTTCCTGCCATTGTCAGCACAGTAATCTGGCGGGTGAAAGCATCATCACGACTCATTACCACATCGTTACTGCCTTCAAAAAGTGCGAGACGTTTTTGGAGAGGTGCATTAATTCTTTCGTATAGCTCGTCGAGTTCTGAATACCAGATAGCTTCCCTCTTTTCAACCGAAAAAGCTTTTTCGTATGCATCAATTGCCTTACTGAGATCATTGCTGTGTCTGTAATAACCCCAACCCAGGTTGCGCCATGCCATTGCAAATGAAGGATTATGTTTTACGGCATTTTCCCAGTGTGATATTGCTATAGCTGGCTGTTTATCGTATAAAATATTTCCAAGGTAATAGTAAGCTTTTGCGTCTTCCGGGTTATATTGCAGTGCCGTTTTTAGAACCTTCACCATCTCAAGCCTGAATGGGAAAACATAATCTTCAGGCTGTGCCGATGCATTGTCAAAATATCTGCGGGCATCCTCTTTTCTGCCTGCTTTATGGCACAAATAACCCAGCAAATAATCTTTTTCCGGATTGTCTCCTTTATAGCGCAGCAGAACATCTTCAGCCTCCCTGTCAAGTCCGTCGTTCAGATACCCTGTTGCAAGTTCAAGATAGTTCTGAACGAAATCCCTCATTTTACAGGTAAGCTCGTTTAACACAGCTTCAGCTGTGGCTTTATTACCCGATTCTTTTAATATCAGATAATATTCATTTGCAATTCTGAAATCCAGTGGATCACTCATGGGCAATTTACCAAGAGTTGCAAGTGCCCCATCAAAATTTCCCATTCTTCTCAGAACAGAAGCTTTCAGAGCAACAGCCCGTGTATTGACCGTGTTTGTTGAAAGAGATTCATTCAGCTGACTTAGAGCCTTTTGCAGTTCACCCTTCATAACGGAAATTTGAGCAAGTTCAAAATATGCTGCTGAATGCCATGCATAATCCCATGTTGCCCGGTAAAGGGTGTCGACTGCTTCATCCCAAAGTTCAAGCGCCTTAAGAACAAGTCCTTGCAAATAATGGGCTTCACATGAAGCCGGACGAGTATAATCTTTTGTAAGTCTTCTTATTGCAGTTGCAAGATATTTTCTTGCAGTAAGATAATCACCATTTTTCAGAGCAATATTGCCCATTGCAATATTACACCTGATATCGCCCGGATCCCTCTTTAGACCTTCCAGATAGTAATCTGCAGGATTATATCTGGGGTTATAAAATTGTTCTATTCTGCTGCCTGTAAGAAATAGTTCTTCAACCGTTGCGATATCGGCAGGGGCAGGTGGACTCTTAACAGGTTCTGGTAATTTTTCTTCATGTTTATATTCAACTGGTTTATAAGATATAAGAACTTCGCCGGTTCCAGAATCAACAAGTTCAGTATAAAGGTCTGTAAGATTAAACGGTTCAGAAAGTTTTATAGATGCGGTAAAGGCTTTTTCGGGAGAAATTTCTATATCTTTCTGATATACCATTTTTTCTCCGTTTTTCAATATCACTCTTGCGTTTTTTATTCTGCCTGTTGAGTAATATCCAATGAAGAGAGTGTTCTTTTCCAGTTTTTCAAGGTTAACAGCGCCGTTGAGATTTGCATTTTTGAATCCCTGAATATCCTTAACAGGGTACCAGTACTGGCTGAATGTTTTTACCTCGTAAGGTCGTATCCAGCTGTAATCGGGCTGGTTATCCGAAAAAGCGCCTGCCATGAGTTCCACATAAGGACCAGCTTTTTCAGTCAGGCGTGCTTCAGTAGCCTGTCCCCGGGGGCCCGAGCCCCATTCCCATAATTTTGCACCTTTTACAATATTATGGTCACCTATATGAACTATACCTGTCTGCCTTCCGTGATCATAACCTCCCATGAAATCTTCCTTCAGGTCGTGGGCAAAAAATGAATTTGAGGTAAGGGAGTTCTTCCACCAGCTTACATCAACACCTTTTGTAAAATCGATACCATTGTACACTTCGGTTGAAACAGGCCAGCGGGTAAAACTTGTTTTGGAATGATAAGTTGCAAACTGAACCGATAGGGGAAATATTACCTGGTATTTTTCGTTGGTATGGGCAGCCACGTTCGCCCAGTAAAGGAATGTATGAGTATATGGTGTTGGATTAACAAGTTTGACATCAGCTCTGAAATATGATTTCCCGGGGAATACAGTTATACCTATTGTCCATCTCATGCGGTGACGCGGTTCGGTTTCGCCTATCCATATTGTCCTGCTGCCGTCGGGATTCTCGGCTACAGTATAATCAACCGGTAGAAAGGTTGAAGCCCTGTGATGGTGGAAGACGCACCACTCGATACCTCCCGACACCCAGGCACCTGTCATGCCTATGTTGGAAGGTTTCACAGCATCGTTTTTGTAAATGAAATTGTAACCATTGGTTTTATCAGCAGCATAGTAAAGCTTCCCTCCTATTTCCGGTGTCACCACCAGTTTAATGAATTCATTCTCCAGAACAACAACTTTCCATGTCTTTTCAGTTCTTTTATCAGATATTACATCGTTAAGGGCAAGCGGATAAACATATTTCGATGCACCCTGGTACGATTCATTTCTGAAGAAAATGGGGCTTTTTTCAGGTGGCTCAACCTGATAAGTCGGAAGAACCCATTCTGTTTCTGTTAATGTTACCTGAGCAGCCAGTCCTGTGAAGGTCATGACCCCTATCAACATCATGATTATTTTTGTACGAATTAGTTTCATGGGTTAGGCTTTTAATTATATCTGATGATTATATATTTTGTATATAGATGTTTACCCTACTATTTTGCATGCCTTTTTTGTGGTTTTCCCCCAGCAATCCCAAAATTAGGGACTTTGATTTTACCACTTTATCAGGTTCTTCCCCATTTGGGGAGGTCAGGAGGGGCATATCCTACCCATCTGGAAAGTTCAGGAGGTACGTTTAAAAGTCCCATGGGCTTCGTGGCGTGCCTGCCGGTGATGCTTGGGGACGCTGGCTGAATGGCAGTATCTTTCCTGCGTGAACATCATAAAGCCTTTTGTGTGTCTCTTTTGCAGCTTTCACAAGTTCTTTATAGGGACGGTCAGTTACATCCACAAATCCAATGTTATAATTTTCACCGTCGAATCTGCCCAGCACTGGCTGGTCGCGCCACTGGAACCAGTAAGCTCCGACAAATGCAGCCGTTGCAGCAGCCTGTTCAACATAGTACCTGTATGCAATGCCTCTCTCTTTCTGGTTCATTGCCTGTACAAGTCCCGCTCCCAGACCATTTTCCGGTACTCCTATATGGAACTCGCCGATGAGGACCGGCCTTCCGGTATAACGGTAAACCCTCTCAATCTGGGCAACAGGTTCATATTCATACACATTTATACTGCAAACATCAAAAATATGACCCGTCTTCAGCAGTCCGGCAGAAGGAGAGCCACCGAATCTTATTCCGAGATTCAGATGGTTGGGATCATATTTTTTTATTGCCGAACAGATAAGCTGGAGATATTTTTCGAATGCTCCCAGAACAAATTCCCTGCGTCTTCCTGGTGTATCTCCGGCAGACAGAAACTCTTTTAACCTCTTCTTTATTTCGTTATCGGGTCCTGCAAGTATCATGTCAACCACTTCGCTTTCCCGTCCATCCCATGCAGGTTCATTGCCAACAAAATATCCAATCAGAAGCGGGTCATTTTTCAAGGGTTCACACTGTTTTCTTGCCGTTTCATCTATCATACGGGCAAACTCATCAGAATAGACATCTGTCATGCCCAGATAGTTGGCTCCTTCTATTCTGGGCCAGCGCATCATCACCGTGTAAGGTTTTCCTGCTCCGCCGCTGGTCATTCCCCACGATTCGAGTCTCTTTGAAATAAGAACGTGAGCAGGATTTGTCTCAACCAGTCGCTGGCTGAAGCCCACACCCGCACCATTGCTTCCAATTGAAAGAAACAGGTGACCATGTGGATCAACAAACCACCATTTCCCGTCAACCTTTTCAAGCCGGAAGAAACCCGTTGCTTTGGTCTGGGTATTCTTATATCCTCCGTATTCGCAATATCCATATGAGGCAGCTGTCCCAAACGACTTTGCCTCATCTGCCAGTTCCTTTTCGAGTTGTTCTTTGCTTCTTATCTTTCCCGGCCAATCGGCATGAGCCCACTGTCCGAATTCATCGGTTACGGGCATTTTCTCAAGAAACGCCGACCCCTCATCCTGTCTCGATAACCGTACAGAACGTATCTCCAGTGATGCATTTTCAACCGGATAAGTCATGGCAAAACCTATTGCCTCAACATTTTTCGGTACAGTAAATGGCCCCCATACCGACATCCAGAACGAATCTGCCCGCCTGTTGTTTGCTGAAGCCAGATCGGTACCCGACTGATCTTTACCCATAAAAAAACGTATTGGTATCGAGGCTTTCAACCACACATTCTGACCGTAAGGATGGAACATCAGCCGGGCGGGTGTTTCATCCGGCTGGTAAAGCCATATACTGAAACGCTGAGGAGTGGTGGTTCTCATTTCAATAACAAGATAAGAATAGCCTGTCCAGTCAGAAGGAATAGGCGGTTGAATATCCTTCAGATTAATCCTGTGCTCGCTCGTAATGCCTGTAAAATTAAATTTCCATGTCTGCTGGGAACTTATATCAACTAAATATATCGTTGATAAAACAGTTGCAGCCAGAGCTTTACTGATTGTATTTTCAAAGATTTTTTTCATATGTTATAAATTTTTAAATTTTTGATTATCAAACCTTTATATTTAACTTTTCATAAAACCATATATGCTTAGCTGTCCCCCATCCCAACCCTGGGACAGTCTGAAAAGTCTCTTTCAAGTTTTATGTGTTGCTCTGTTAAATAATCAGTCAATAAATTTATCAAATTGTGCGGATATTTCATCAGCCTTCCGCAGGTCTTCCGGAGTATTTACATTGAAAAATGCTATTCTTGTTTTATCTGAAGGCTCAAGCTTGAAATATTCCGTTCTGATATTTTTCAGCAAGTCTGTAACAGAAAAGCCTGTTGTTTTCTGAAGCATTGTATTAAGTATGGGGAGAATACTCCTGCTGTAAATTCCATGGAGCGGTTCAGGTTTATCTTCAATAAGCGGAACAACGGCTTCGGCATCTTTTTTCAGAAAATATTGTATCTGGCTACGAATAATTTCTTCATCAATAAATGGCATATCGCCTGCGACAATGAAAAGAGCTGAAGTTTCCGAATTGGTTAAAGCCGCATGGATACCTCCCGGTGGTCCGGCATTCCTGAAAATGTCTCCTGTAAATTTAAATTTTGAATAACCGTAAAATTCTTCAGGATTATTTGTAACAATAGTTATATCCTGAAATATATTTTCCGTTACCTGGATAATTCTATCGATAATTTTTTCACCTCCTGTTAAAGCTAATGCTTTTGTTTTTCTGCCGAAGCGGAGGTTTTTTCCGCCGGCGAGTATAGCACAGGATATTCCGGTGACCTTCATTAATATGATTTCAGAAGAGGCCTTTTATCCGCCAGTTTTCGTCAATGTCTATTTTCTCTGCAGCAGGCTGGGCTGGCAGACCTGGCATGCGCATAATCGTTCCGGCTATTGGTACGATAAAACCTGCCCCGGATGAGAGTTCAATATCCCTGATTTTGACTGTAAAACCTTCGGGTCTGCCTCTTTTGGTGGGGTCATCAGAAAGGGAACGCTGGGTTTTGGCTATGCATACAGCAAGGTGATTAAGCCCAAGTGCTTCTATCCTGTCGAGTCTTTCCTTAGCAGCAACCGAATACTCAACGTGGTCGGCACCGTACATCCTTTTGCAAATTGTTTCAATCTTCCTTTCAAATGGCCATTCCAGCTCATAAAGTGGTGTAAAACATTCAGGGCACTCCCTGACAGCTTCAACAACTTTACGTGCCAGTTCTGTTGCACCCTCACCGCCTTTCTCCCATGCCTCATTGACTACAGCTTCTATCTTCCTTTCCCTGCAGTGGCTGATAATCATATTCAGTTCAGCTTCAGTATCGGTGGCGAATCTGTTAATTGCCACTACTGGTCTGAATCCGTATAATCTGATGTTTTCAATATGTTTATCGAGGTTTGGCAGGCCATTTTCCAGCGCCTGAAGATTTTCTCCGGAAAGTTCTGCAAGTTTTGCACCTCCGTGATATTTAAGCGCTCTTACTGTTGCAACAATTACCACTGCGTTAGTTTTAAGGTTCCCGAAACGAGATTTTATGTTGAAAAATTTCTCGGCGCCGAGTTCACTGGCAAAACCTGCTTCGGTTACTACAAACTCGCTGAGGGAGAGGGCAGTTTTTGTAGCGACAAGGCTGTTTGTTCCCTGTGCAATATTTGCAAACGGCCCACCGTGAATTATTGCAGGGGTGCCTTCGAGGGTCTGGACCAGGTTGGGCTTAAAAGCATCCCTCAGAAGTACTGCCATTGCTCCCTGAGCCTTGAGGTCACGGGCAAAGACAGGTTTGTCATCATAGGTAAATCCGATAAAAATATTTCCAAGGCGCGTTTTAAGGTCGCTCAGGTCGCGTGCAAGACATAGTATAGCCATCACTTCCGATGCTGCGGTAATTTCAAAACCCGATTCCCTCGGCACCCCTTCTTTTGGACCTCCAAGACCTATTATTATATCCCTCAGAGCCCTGTCGTTCATATCCATAACCCTTTTCCAGGCTATAGTGCGGGGATCAATATTAAGATTACCGCTACCGGGCTTAAGCTGTATATTGTTGTCTATCAATGCCGATAACAGATTGTGCGCTTTCTCCACTGCAGCCATGTCTCCGGTAAAGTGGAGGTTTATGTCTTCCATCGGTATAACCTGAGAGTATCCACCTCCGGCAGCACCTCCTTTTATACCAAAAACAGGTCCCAATGATGGTTCCCTCAGAACTACCGTGGTCTTTTTTCCTATACGGTTAAGCCCCTGTGCAAGACCTATGGAAGTTGTCGTTTTACCTTCACCGGCAGGTGTAGGCGTTATGGCTGTAACAAGTACCAGATTTGCTTTTGATGCCTTCTCCTCATCAATGTAACTCAACGGTATCTTTGCCTTGTATTTGCCGTAAAGTTCAAGATCACTCTTTGAGATACCGAGCTGCTCTGCGATTTCTAAAATATGCCTTATCGGGGCTTCCTGTGCTATTTCGATATCTGATTTCATTTGATTATAAATAATAGTGTTCTTCTTTGTTATCCATTATATTCCCTTTGCGGTTAAATTACTTATAACCATCAGGTATAATAATTGTGGCACTAAGGTATATAAAGGAAATCAAAAAAATAATTTTACATGCACCACTTAATAGTCTGTTTTCCGCTTAATGCTTCCAACGACATTCGTATTCTCAACTGAACCGGAAACAGGTTATTGAGTCTTGTACCGGTCGATTTTACGAACCCCAGATTGCAGCCTTCATAAGCTACTGTATACCATCCCTTACCAGGCAGG
>JBASIK010000004.1:0-2305 GCA_049654745.1 Bacteroidales bacterium | reverse complement strand
GCAGGTGTGCAGTATCGCCAAAATAGACAAGACTTTCGCCCGGCATCAGTTGTTTTATTGCATGAGCAACCGTCAGTCCTCCAACTCCTGAATCAAAGATTCCTATTGGTTGTCGTTTAAGATCCATTGATAAAGAAAAAATATTTTTCGTGATATTAATAAAAAAACATCCTTCGGGAAGTTAATCCTGAAGGATGCTATGATTATATCAGCCCCTACTTCATTTAAGTCCCAGCTTGGCTTTTACCTGAGCCAGTACATTAACGCTTTTCGTCTCGTCGAAATAGAGCAATTGCCTGTTGGCAACATCAAAAATATAGATAAACCCGCCTTCTTTCCCGACGTCTCTGATTGCTTTATCGACTTTTTCGAAAATAGGCCTGGTAAGGTTTGTCTGTTCTTCCTGAAGCTGACTTTGGGCCTGAAGCTGAAAATCCTGAATACGTCTGTTCATATCAGCAATTTCCTGTTCTTTCGTCTGACGCACAAGGTCAGATAAAAGTTTGCTTTCCTTATTGTAAGCTTCAATTTTATTATTAAGCTCAACCTGCATCAGTTCCAGTGTGTTGGTCAGTTCCTTCTGCAACCTGTTTAATTTTGCCAGTGCAGTATCATATTCAGGCATGGATCTAATTAGTTCATCAGTATTTATATGTCCAAACTTCAATGTCTGGCCTGAAGTCAGTTGAGCTGAAATCATGAATATCGCTCCTGTCAAAACAATTACTGTGATCTTTTTCATTAT
Source organism: Bacteroidales bacterium (assembly GCA_049654745.1). Lineage (GTDB taxonomy): Bacteria > Bacteroidota > Bacteroidia > Bacteroidales > VadinHA17 > LD21. The sequence goes on along the minus strand of JBASIK010000004.1, from coordinate 1,560 downwards.
TAACATTTTATAAATTTAATGTTGACAAAAATAATTATTTAATTAAAATCTATTGCTTCCGAAGCTCACAATTTTCTTAATGTTTTGTTAAAATTGCCTGAAAATTAATTATTTTCTATATCCGAGTTTTTCGAGTACCTGGTCGCTTATATCGTACTTCGGGTTTGCATACAGCACATTTCCACCTGCTGCTGTATCAAATATTACTGCATAGCTTCCTTCAACTGCAATTTCCTTGATTGCTTTAAGGATCTCGTCCTGAATGGGCTTTATCAGCTCTTCCCGTTTTTTGAAGAGTTCTCCCTCTATGCCGAAATATTTATTTTGAAGTTCTTTTACTTCCTTCTCCCTGTTAATTATTGCTTCTTCACGTTTGGTTTTCATTTCCTGGGAAAGCAGCACTGCTTCATTCTGGTATGCCTTATACATTTTTTCAACTTCTGCATAACCATCAGCTATTTCCTGTTCCCACTGCTTTGACAGTTTATCAAGTTGTTCCTGGGCAGTATTGAACGCAGGGATGTTTTTTCTGATGTAATCGGTATCGACAAATGCATATTTCTGTGCAGTGGCAAAAGCCGAAGCCAGAACTATTACTGCGATTAATAGAATTATCTTTTTCATAATTTTCTGTTTTTAAGTTTAACAATTAGAATTGCTGGCCAATCACGAAATGGAATTGCGATTTATTTGCATCAGGATTTCCGGGCACTGCATCAAATCCATATCCCCAGTCAATGCCCAACAGACCGAACATGGGCAGATTTGCTCTCAATCCCACTCCGGCCGACCTGTGCATCCTGAAAGGATTATATTCTTTCAGTTCATACCATGCTTTACCTGCCTCAAGGAACGTAAGGGCATAAATAGTTGCCTGCTGATTAAGCGTAATAGGATACCTGAGCTCAAATGTAATTTTAGAATAAACATTTCCTGCTGGAGAACCCTTCACTGGATCACTTGGTGTAAGGGAACCATTTGTGTAACCGCGTAGTGCAATCACCTCACGTCCGTAGAAGCTGTACCCTGTCATGCCGTCGCCACCCAGATAGAAATTCTCAAACGGTGAAGGTCCAATGTCTTTATTATAGAAGCCAAGGTATCCGAATGCAAATTTTGTATTAAGTACAAGTTTGTCATTTCTTGTAATCGGGAAATAATAATCGGCTTTGAATACCCATTTATGGAATTCGATCCATCTATATTTTACCTGGTCAGTTGCACCTTTATAATCTCTTCCGTTAATCAGAGAATATGGCGGTGTTACCTGAAGCTGCAGTGAGAAACTCGAACCGCTTCTCGGGTAGATAAGGTTCGGAGCTGTTGAGAATCTCATCAGTCGTGCTGTAACACTGAACAAATTGGAAGTGCCGTTTTCGAAAAGGAAGCGGTACACATTATAGTTGTTCAGGTCATACCGTTGAAAGTTAAGCTCACCGTAAAGTGAGAAATAGTCGTCGGGCCATTCAAGTCTTTTCCCGAGGCCTATTGAAGCCCCGTCGATAATCATCGATTGCCGTCCGTCTTCATTTCTCTTTCTGCCGTTTGTCATTACCGACC
>JBASIK010000003.1:0-12092 GCA_049654745.1 Bacteroidales bacterium | reverse complement strand
ACATAATACTGGAGAGGCTCGAAGGAGTAAAACAGAAATTCCTCGAAATCGGCGAAATGCTGACAAAGGAGGAAGTACTGTCGGATATGAAAAAATACATAAAGCTAAACAAGGAATATAAGGAGTTAAAGCCGGTTGTGGATGCATATCAGGAATACAGGCTGATACTCGATAATATTGAGAATGCAAGGGAGATACTGGCAACGGAGAAGGATGAGGAGTTGCGTGAGATGGCAAAGGAGGAGCTCGAAAAACTTGAAGAAAAACTTCCTGAGCTGGAAGAGAAAATAAAAATCCTTCTTCTGCCTGCTGATCCTGAGGATAGCAAGAATGCAATAGTTGAGATAAGAGCGGGTACTGGCGGTGATGAGGCATCGCTATTTGCGGGTGACCTCTTCAGAATGTACACGAAGTTTTTTGAGAGCAAGGGATGGAAAGTTGAGATTACACGGTTTACCGAAGGTACTGCTGGAGGATACAAGGAGATAGTGATGAGAGTCATCGGTGAAGGCGTTTATGGCATTATGAAGTATGAATCGGGTGTGCACCGCGTTCAGAGGGTGCCACAAACCGAAACACAGGGACGCATTCATACCTCTGCAGCTTCAGTGGTTGTGCTGCCCGAAGCTGATGAGGTTGACGTGGAAATCAGGAACGAAGACATTAGAAAAGATACATACTGCTCCTCGGGCCCTGGTGGACAGTCAGTAAACACAACCTATTCGGCTGTTAGATTGACTCATATACCTACAGGAATCGTAGTTACATGCCAGGATGAAAAGTCGCAGATAAAAAACTATGAGAAAGCCCTTAAGGAACTGCGAACACGCCTCTATAATCTTGAATATCAGAAATATCTCGATGAGATGGCGAAAAAAAGAAAGACGATGGTTTCTACCGGCGACCGTTCGGCGAAAATAAGAACATATAACTTCCCGCAGGGCAGAATGACCGACCACAGAATAAACTATACTGTATATAACCTTTCATCCATTCTCGACGGAAACATTCAGGAAGTGATTGACAGACTGCAGATGGCTGAAAATGCTGAAAGGTTGAAAGCCAGTAATTCTTAATACTTTATCAGCGATGACAAGCCTTGAACTTTTTGAAAACATTAAAAAGAAAAAATCATTTCTTTGCGTCGGGCTCGATCCGGAAATAGAAAAACTTCCTCGTTCGGTTTTTTCTGAATCTGATCCAGTTTTCGAATTCAACCGGAGAATAATTGATACAACGCATTCCTACGCCGTGGCATATAAACCCAATGTTGCTTTTTACGAGGCTAACGGAGCAAGAGGCTGGGAAACATTGGAAAAGACTGTCAGATATATAAAGGACAACTATCCTGACATCTTTGTCATTGCCGACGCCAAAAGGGGAGATATAGGCAATACGTCACGCATGTATGCTAAAGCTTTTTTCGAAAATATGCCCTTTGATGCTGTAACAATCGTTCCTTACATGGGTGAAGACTCTGTTACACCGTTTCTTTCGGTACCCGGTAAATGGGCAATAATTCTTGCTCTCACATCCAACAAAGGTTCTACCGATTTCCAGTATCATAATGAAGATGGAATAAAACTTTTTGAAAGGGTAATTTCAGTTTCACAGAAGTGGGGTACGATAGACAACATAATGTATGTGGTTGGTGCCACAAAACCCGAAATGCTTAAAGATGTCAGGAAGATTGCACCTGATCATTTTCTTCTTGTACCGGGTGTTGGAGCCCAGGGCGGCAGCCTCCAGGAAGTTGCAAAATACGGTCTAAACAGCACATGTGGCTTGCTGGTTAATTCATCAAGAGCAATCATTTTCGCCGACAACTCTGAATTCTTCCACCGTGTGGCAGGAGATAAAGCAAGAGAAATGCAGGTTGAGATGGAAAAATATCTCAGCCAGAAAAAACTTATCTGAACTTTAATAATAACCGGAAAATTTATTATAGCACACGGTTGATATTCATCCCGGGCTGGTATTTTCACGCAGGAATATTATAAGATAACCATTAAAAAATCCGTGAAAATCTGTTGCATCTTTGTAATCAGAGTGCTATTATTTTATCTTCCTTAGAAAAAATTTTTCATATATTTACTTCGCTGCATTTAAACCGTGCTAAAATGAAAGAGGAATTTCTGCATTTCATCTGGAAATATGGTCTTTATTACAAAGAAAGGCTGAGAACCGCCGAAGGAGAACCTGTAGAGGTCATCCACCCCGGGGAATACAACCGTGATGCTGGTCCAGACTTTTTCAATGCAAGAATAAAATACAGGGGCATTGAATGGGCCGGTAATGTGGAGATACACCCGAAAGCTTCGCATTTCGACATGCACGGTCATAACAGAGATCATGCTTTCGACAATGTTATTCTCCATGTGGTAGCAGAAAACGACCGCAAAGTGTTCAACGCATCAGGCATTGAGATAACAACAGCAGAAATATCCTTTGAGGAGAAAATGTATGAAAGGTATATCAGTCTGGTTAACAACCCCTGCACCATAGCCTGTCAGGATAATATCACGAGCATCGACAGGTTCCGCTTCAGACACTGGCTTGGAGCTCTGGTGGTAGAAAGGCTGGTTGAAAAGTATGAAATGATCAGAAAAATGCTCGATGATACCGGAAATGATTGGGAAGAAGTTTTTTACAGGATGATATCACGTTATTTCGGTTTTAAAGTCAACGCAGAACCCTTTGAGATGCTCGCTACGGCTCTACCTTTCAGAATTATAAGAAAACATACCGACAACAGGCTGCAGGTAGAGGCTCTTCTTTTCGGCGCAGCAGGAATGCTCAGCGAAGGTCTCTTCAAAGAGGCATTGAACGACAGCTATTATAAAGACCTCCTTAGAGAATTCAAGATTTTAAAAACAAAATATTCGATTAATCCTGTACACGGCTGGATCTGGAAATTCAGTAAACTGAGGCCTGCAAATTTTCCCACGATAAGGATTTCACAACTTGCTGCCATGCTTTCAGTAACAGGCGGGCTATTTTCAAGAGTTGCAGAAACAAAAGACACCGGAGAACTTAGAGATGTTTTCAATGTATCAGCATCGGAGTACTGGGACACTCATTATGTTTTCGGACGAAAAACAAGGTATGAGAAAAAGAATACAGGTGATACAGCGACCGATATACTACTGATAAATACGGTGGTACCTGTTCTTTTTACCTACGGAAAGGTGAAGGACAGCAACAGTTTCTGCTTGAAAGCAATAGATTTCCTTGAAGAGATAGCACCGGAAGATAACAGGATTATTAAAGAATGGAGAGATGCAGGTCTTGAAGCTGTTTCAGCTTTTGATACCCAGGGACTTCTACAGCTGAGGAATGAATACTGCTGCAGAAGAAAATGCCTTAAATGCAGGGTGGGCAGTGAACTTATTGCCCGTGGGATTGTTCTTAAGAATGAGGATGAAATCATGCTCGAACCTTATTAAACAGCAAGTAAATTTAAGAGTATGATAAAGGTTTAGAGGGTGTATTAGCAGGATGATAAAAAAATATGAAACTTATCAGAGTATTCTGATTGATAAAATCAATCCGGATTTCTAAAGACTTATAAAATTAAAGGAAAATGTTTTGGTTAGAATCATTTTGATAAACAATGCAAAATATTTGACAAACAGTTGATTTATTTCGGCGTTTATACGCAACCCGGGGCATGGTTTTTGCGTCATTATTAAAAAAGGATTAAAAAATTATATCTGTAAAAATTGCTGAAAAAGAAAAATTTATAAAAAATATTAAAAAAAAGTGCGATTACTTGAGAGATTAAATAAAAAAGTCTTATTTTTGCGTTCCAAATTAAGTGATACGATTTACATTTGGATTAACAATATTTTTGTAAAGAACATGTATTTGACATCAGAGAAGAAAAAGGAATTTTTTAAGACTTACGGGAAGTCGGAACTGGATACCGGTTCAACGGAAGGGCAGATTGCACTTTTTTCATACCGTATTAATTTTCTCACCGAGCATCTGAAGAAGAATAAGAAAGACTTCAGTACCCAGCGGGCTCTTATTAAGCTTGTAGGTAAACGCAGGAAACTTCTCGATTACCTTCGTGAGAAAGATATAAACCGGTACCGCGAAATCATCAAAGCGCTTAATATCCGCAAATAGGAAAAAGGCAATGTCAAATTGCCTTTTTTTATGCTTTTTATTTAGTAAATTCGTTTCTTATTAAATCAGTATTAAATAGTATTAAAACAGTATTAAATCAGTATCATGTTTAACATTTTCAGGAAAGTCATAGATCTTGGTGACGGACGTACAATAACACTTGAGAGCGGCAAGCTGGCAAGGCAGTCCGACGGAGCAGTATTGCTAACAATGGGTAAGACAATGCTTCTGGCAACTGTTGTTGCTGCAAAAGAGGTGAAAGAGGATACTGATTTTATGCCTCTATCGGTAGAATACAGAGAAAAGTATGCATCGTCGGGCCGGATACCGGGAGGTTTTCTGAAGAGAGAAGCCAAGCCTTCGGATAATGAGATACTGGTTGCACGCCTGGTTGACAGAGCTTTACGGCCTTTATTCCCTGACGATTTTCATGCAGAGACCTTTGTAAATATTTATCTGGTTTCAGCCGATAAGGAGATATTGCCTGATGCACTTGCAGGTCTGGCAGCTTCAGCTGCACTCACCCTTTCGGATATCCCTTTCAAAGGGCCTATTTCAGAAGTAAGAGTTGCAAGAATAAATGGGCAGTTTGTAATTAACCCTACTGCTTCACAGGTTAAAGAGGCAGACATGGACCTGATTGTTGGAGCCACTTACGAAAATATCATAATGGTTGAGGGTGAGATGAAGGAGGTTTCTGAAGCCGAGATGCTTGAAGCCCTTAAGGTGGCACATGAGGCCATCAAGGTGCACTGCAAGGCTCAGATGGAATTTGCTGCTGAAGCTGGAGCTCCGCCGAAGAGAGAATATGCCAGTGAAGAAAATGAAGAACTGAGGAAAAAAGTTTGGGATGAAACATGGGATAAATGTTATCAGGTGGCAAAAAGTCTTATTCCCGTAAAACAAAAAAGGTCGGAAGCATTTGAGGCTGTGCTGAATGAGTTTCTTTCCCAGTTTACTGAAGAAGATGAGGTTAATGAAGCTCTTGTAAAGAAATATTATAGCGAAGTACACAGGGATGTTGCCCGCAGGCTTGTTCTTGATGAAGGTATAAGGCTTGACGGAAGAAAACCTGATGAGATAAGGCCTATCTACTGCGAGATAGACCCCCTCCCTGCCACACATGGTTCAGCTCTTTTTACAAGAGGCGAGACGCAGTCACTTACAACTGTCACCCTGGGAACCAAGCTTGATGAAAAAATTATTGATGAAGTGCTTAACCAGGGTACGGAAAAATTCACACTTCACTACAATTTTCTGCCTTTCTCCACAGGTGAGGCAAAACCCGTAAGGGGCATCAGCCGCAGGGAAATCGGACATGGCAACCTGGCACACAGAGCCCTCAAAAATATGCTTCCACCTGATGAGGAAAATCCCTACACTGTTAGGGTTGTTTCGGATATACTTGAGTCGAATGGCTCATCTTCAATGGCTACAGTATGTGCAGGCTCACTGGCACTGATGGATGCAGGTATAAAAATCAGAAAACCAGTATCAGGTATTGCCATGGGATTAATCACCGATACCAAAACAGGAAAATATGCCATCCTTTCGGATATTCTGGGTGATGAAGACCATATAGGTGACATGGATTTCAAAGTAGCAGGCACACGCGACGGTATTACAGCCACGCAGATGGATATAAAGGTGGAGAGACTTTCGTATGAAATACTTGCAAAAGCCCTTGAGCAGGCAAGAATAGGAAGGCTGCACATACTTGACATTATGGAGCAGACAATAGCTGAGCCGCGTCCCGAACTGAAGCCCCATGCTCCGAGAATAGAGATGGTGACAATACCGCGCGATATGATTGGCGCCCTCATTGGCCCGGGTGGCAAAATAATCCAGGAGATTCAACGCGAAACAGGGACAACAATAATTGTGGAAGAAAAGAACGGAGTGGGAGAGGTGGAGATTTTCGGCGAGAATAAAGAAGCCCTCCTCGATGCAGTGGAAAGAGTAAAGAAAATTGTGGCAGTTCCGGAAATAGGACACGTTTATAAAGGAATAGTTAAGTTGGTGATGCAATATGGTGCATTCGTTGAAATACTGCCTAACAAAGATGGACTGCTACACATTTCGGAAATCGACTGGAAAAAGACAAACAGGGTTGAAGATATACTTAAGGAAGGACAGGAAGTGGAGGTCAAACTGATTGACATTGACGAAAAGACTGGAAAATTAAGACTTTCGAGAAAAGCCCTCCTGCCTCAGCCTGAAGGAAATGAGGCTGAACAGACCCGCCCCAGATCAGAGAGAGACACGCAAAGAAGACATCCTCCACGGAAGAACTTCAGAAGAAGAGAAAGAGAATAAAATCTATCCATTTATTGAAATTTTATTCATCAGTTTATAAATTTGATTTGAACGAAAAACTACCTGCTTCTTCTGAAGATGGTGAAATATAATTATATCGTTATCGAAGGCAATATTGGTGCAGGAAAAACCACACTTGCCACAAAAATTGCAAATGATTTCAATGCTAAACTCATTCTTGAAAGGTTTGCCGACAATCCTTTTCTGCCAAAGTTCTATGCCGACCCCGAAAGATATTCATTCCCGCTGGAACTCTCATTCCTGGCCGACCGCTACAAACAACTCAAGGAAGAGTTCATGAAGCAGGATCTGTTCAAGTCATTTACAATTGCCGACTATTATTTTGCAAAATCTCTGATTTTTGCTGCCGCAACTCTGACGGGAGATGAATTCAACCTGTACAGGCAGATATTTTATATAATATATGGTATGCTACCAAAACCCGACTTGTATGTTTATCTTCACCTTGAACCCGACAGACTGATTCAGAACATTCAGAAACGTGGACGCGAATACGAAAAATTAATTACAACAGAATACCTGAAAAAAATACAGGACAATTATTTTTTATTCTTCAGGCAAAATCCTGAAAATAAATATCTTATCATCGATATAAATAGTATTGATTTCGTTGAAAATGAGGAAGATTACTCACTGATTATTGATAAAATATTTAATTGTGAATACACTTCAGGAATGAACAAAATCGTACTTTAGCGCAATTTTCGGATAAAGAATACTTTGTTATTAACGTTTTTTTATTAGATTTGCAGAAAGATAAAACTTTTAATATATTGTAACAGAAAATAATATTGGTTATAAAAACATAAACTATCTGACTATGAAAAAATTCGGAACTTTATTTTTAATTGTTCTTGCTGCACTTGCATTCACAGGCTGCAGCGGACTGAATAAAATGAAAAAGAATGCCAGCCTTGTAAAATATGATGTTACTCCAAAAGTGCTTGAAACACATGCCGGCATGGTGGATGTAACTATTAAAGGCACCTATCCGCAGAAGTACTTCGACAAGAAGACCATACTTGAAATTACACCGGTACTTGTATATCAGGGTGGAGAAACTGCATTTAAACCTGTTAAAGTTCAGGGAGAAAGTGTCCAGGCAAATAATGAGGTTATATCATATAACGGTGACAGCTTCACATACAACGATAAGGTGCAGTATAAGCCGGAGATGAAGAAGTCAGAACTCTATGTGAGAGTGAAAGCTACAAGAGGAAGTACAACACTCGATTTTGATCCGGTTAAAATTGCCGACGGTGTGATTGCCACTTCAACGCTGGTAGATGTTCACGGGAAACCAGTTTTTATGCCCGACAAATATCAGAGAATAATACCGGAAAGTGTTATGGCTGATATCCATTATATTATTAACCGGTTCGACCTGCGCAGCTCTGAACTAAAGGCAGAAGATATTACACTTCTTAAAGATTATATACGGAAGGTAAATGAAGATCCAAGAAAACAATTTAAAGGGGTCGAAGTAAGTTCCTATGCTTCACCTGATGGCCCGTTCAATTTCAATGAGAAACTTTCCGGAAAAAGAGGTTCAACAGCTGACAAGTTCATCAGAAGTGAATTTGCAAAGATTGAAGCTGCAAAAGCTGCAGGTTTCTTCAATGAAAAAACCTCTGCCGAAGACTGGGATGGCTTCAGGGAAGAGCTTCAGAAATCAAACATCAAGGATAAAGACCTTATCCTGAGGGTTCTTTCAATGTATTCTGATCCGGAAGTCCGTGAGAAAGAAATAAGAAATATGGCAGAAGCATTTGAGGTTTTGAAAACTGATGTCCTGCCAAGACTGAGAAGATCAAAAATGTCAGTTAACGTTGACCTTATTGGAAGAAGCGATGAGGAAATTGTTGCCCAGTTTAAATCAGATCCTTCTGTCCTGACACTTGAAGAATTGTTGAGAGGAGGTTCCGTTGTTACAGATGTTAATGAGAAATTGGCATTTTTCCAGACCGCAGCAAAGATGTTCCCGAATTGCATACGGGCCCATAATAATGTAGGTTGCTGCTACATCGCACTCGGAAAGGCTGATGAAGCTCTGGCTGCCCTCGAAAAAGCAAAAGCAATTGACAACAACGATGTTGTAAAGAACAATATAGGTGTTGCTTACCTGCTTAAGAAAGATTATGCAAAGGCAGAAGAAGCTTATAATTCTATGTCAGCTGCTACCGCAGAGTCGAAGATGGGTCTTGGTGGTCTGGCTATCATGAAAGGACAGTATGATGCAGCTGTGAATTATCTCACAGGCGAGCCATGCTTTAACCTTGCACTTGCCCAGGTACTGAAAGGCGACGCTGCAAGAGCAAAGGTAACCCTCGACGGCATGAAAGAACTATGCAAATGCGGCAAGCCTTCATATCTGAAAGCAGTAGTCGGTGCCAGACTCGACGACAGAAACTATGCAATGAGCGGACTTCGTGAAGCTGTTGGTTTCAATGCTTCATGGAAAGAATACGCAAAAACCGACCTCGAACTGGCTAAGTACTGGAATGACGATACATTCAAATCAATAGTCCAGTAAGAAAAGGACTTATATAAATCTGAGAAAACTGCCCCGAGCTATTGAGCCGGGGCAGTTTTCTTATTGGAGGGACAGTTTCCTGTTAAACTCCCACAATACAATCCCTGCGCTTACGGCAATGTTAAATGAATGTTTGGTTCCAAACTGAGGAATCTCTATGCAGGCATCACATATATCCACCACATCCTGCGAGACCCCGCTTATCTCATGTCCGAAAATTAAAGCATACTTTCTACCCCTGTCAACCGGAAAATCCTGAAGTTCGTAAGAGCCTTCAACCTGTTCAACAGCAACGATTGAGTAACCGTTTTTTTTGAGTTCCTTCACTGCTTCGAGGGTGTCGTGAATATAAACCCAGTCAACTGATTCTGTTGCCCCGAGAGCTGTTTTCTGTATATCCCTGTGCGGAGGTGTGGCTGAAATTCCGCAGAGAATGATTCTTTCGACAAGAAATGCATCGGCAGTCCTGAATACCGAACCGATATTGTTATGACTCCTGACATTGTCGAGAACAATAACAACCGGAAGCTTATCAGATTTCTTGAATTCACTTATGCTTTTTCTGCCAAGTTCGTCATTAAGCCTTTTCCTCATAAGCGAGTTTTTTTGCGAAATTAATGAATAAGATAACCGGATTTATGTTTTTGTTTCTTACTTTTAATCGTTATAAATTAACTTATAATAAAATCATGAACATACATGAATATCAGGCGAAGTCATTGCTAAGGGCGCACGGTGTTGAAATTCAGGAAGGTTTTGTAGCTGAAAACCCGGAACAGGCTGTTATGGCAGCAAAAGAGCTTAAAGAGAAGTTCGGGTCGAAGTATTTTGTTATAAAAGCTCAGATTCATGCCGGCGGCAGGGGCAAGGCAGGTGGGGTAAAGCTTGCAAAATCGGAAGAGGAGGTCAGGGAGATTGCCGGCAGGATTATAGGCCTACAGCTTATTACGCCACAAACCGGTCCTGCAGGTAAAAAGGTCAACAAAGTTCTTGTTGCACAGGATGTATACTATAAAGGTAATACAGAGCCTGAGGAATATTATGTAAGCATACTGCTTAACCGTCAAACTTCAAAATTTGAGATTGTTTATTCGCCGCGGGGCGGGACAGATATCGAAGAAATTGCAGGGCAATCTCCTGAATTGATTTTAAGGGAGGAGATCGATCCAGCATTCGGACTTCAGGATTTTCAAGCAAGGAACATTGCCTTCAGTCTGGGAGTAAAGGGTGAGGCATATAAAAATATGATCAGGTTTCTTCGTGGTATTTATGAAACTCATGTACATTGCGACACGCTGCTGCTGGAGGTCAATCCTGTGCTCAAGACGAGCGACAACAGGGTTCTTGCAGTTGATGCTAAGGTTACGATAGATGATAATTCTTTATTCAGACATCCGGATATAGCTGAAATGCGCGACATAAGTGAGGAGGATCCTTTTGAGGTTGAAGCAGGGGAGCAGAAGCTGAATTTTGTCAAGCTCAGTGGCAATGTAGGATGTATGGTGAATGGTGCAGGTCTGGCGATGGCAACTATGGATCTGATCAAGCTTTCAGGAGGCGAGCCTGCAAACTTTCTCGATGTGGGTGGCGGAGCCAGTGCAAAGACGGTAGAAGCAGGATTCAGACTGATACTAAAAGACCCTAATGTCAGGGCTATACTTATTAATATCTTTGGAGGGATAGTACGTTGCGACCGCGTTGCAAACGGAGTTGTTGAAGCCTACAGGGCGGTAGGGGAGATTAAGGTTCCTATTGTGTTGCGACTGCAGGGCACAAATGCTGAGGAGGCACGAGCCATAATAGACAAATCCGGAATTAAAGTCTATCCGGTAATCTCATTCAGGGAGGCGGCAGAGAAAATAAGGGAATTAATTAACTACTTCTCATGAGAGCCGTCACAATAGGGCTTGTTTTTCGAACGCCCACACCTGCAAAGATAAATTTCACCTTCGGGAGACTCGAAAATATCCCTTCTTACATCGCTTAGGATAATATTACCCTTTATCCTGATGGGACCTTCAGGTATAACCTCTATTTCAGCCTGCGGCTTTAATCTGGCCTTCTTTTCTTCCATTATTTTAATCGTCTTTAAAATCTGATTTTCTGTGATTACCATCGCAGAATGGCATACGGCTGCTTGCTCCGCACCTGCACAGCGATACAGCACTTTCTTCAACTTCTTTGCTTTTATTGTCGTATTTCAATGTAAATGTACCACTTATAATCAGCGGCCCCTGTGGCATTACCCTTACCGAAACAGGCTCAGACTGGGCTTCCGTTTCATCTTTCAATAGCTCAGGCCGTCGGAAATTAACATGGTTTGTATGAGATGGATCCACATCCCTGTTTTTCTCCTCATCATTCCATTTCCATGTTAGCGCATCAGTAGGACACATATTGACGGTTCTGATTATTTCAGCGGTCGTCGCACCATACATGTCGACCCATGGCCTGCGGCTCGGGTCAAAAACTTCGATCAGCTCACGGTAACAATATGAGGCATGAATACAAGATTCGGGCTTCCAGTATACCGTAATCTCACCATTAGTATATTTCCTGCCTCTGCCAGATTTGATATGGCTCTCCATAAAAAAGAGGGTTTTAAATCCAAATTTTAAGCTTGAAACCTTTGATATCCGGCTCTATGAAATTAACAATCAAAAATAATATAAGTTTATCAATTAATGTGTTTTATATCATTAAGTTCTCTCTAAGGAATAACTAATCCTGACAATTGACAGGCAGCTGGCAGATAGGAATCAGGTGTTAAAAACAAAAGTGTAAGCTTTTCGTCTTTTGCTTTTATAAATTGTTACTTTGCACTAATAATTCCGGTAATGGCAGATCTTTATGCAGATATTATTCTACCACTTGCGGTAAGAAATTATTATACCTACCGTGTACCAGAACCTTTCCGTGAAAGAGCCGGCCCCGGAATAAGGGTTATTGTACCTTTCGGAGCGAAGAAGTTATATACAGGCATTATACGGAGGGTTCATAATGACAGGCCAGAATATCAAAATATTAAGGATATTACAGATGTAATTGATATAGAGCCAGTTGTAAATGAAACGCAATTGAAATTCTTGGA
>JBASIK010000002.1:0-33774 GCA_049654745.1 Bacteroidales bacterium | reverse complement strand
GTAGGCAGGGTTGAAAACGGTTTGTTTTCTGATAGAGAACTCCAGGCTATTGACTACAGCATTAGACTCACAAGAGGGCACTATTTGTTTTCCCGTTGTTGGTTACTTGTGGAAGGCGAAACAGAGGTTCACCTTATGCCGTTGCTTTTCGAATTGCTTGGACATTCGCAAGACGAAGTCAGCTTCTCTGTATTGGAAATAAGCCAAGTCATTGATAAAGGAGAACCACTTATAAAATTTGCCAAATCTCTCGGCATTGAGTGGTTTTTGATGGCAGATGGTGATAACGCTGGAAATGATTATATTAACCGAGCAAGTAATCATCTGTCGCCTGGTGAACAACTTTCTGACCGCGCCCGACAATTAGCCCACGCAGATATTGAGCATGAGTTCTGGTATAACGGTTATGGTGGTTTTATCCAAAATATGGTGACCGATAATCGACAGAGGCAAATTGAAACCGAGGCGTCAGGCGACGATGGTAAAAAAACGAAATTACTGATCAAGGCTGCTATAGAGCAGTTTGGAGGAAAACCCGCCTTTGCCCAAGCTTTAGTGAATGAGGTTAAAAAGCGTGGAGTCAAAACGATACCACAAACAATTCGGGATATTGTTGACCATGTTGTCAACCTTTCAACGGGCCAAAAATCATGATCGATTTGTCATCACTGAATGAAAACCAACGTGCTGCGGTTCTGTGGGATCAAGGGCCGCTACTTGTTTTGGCTGGTCCTGGCTCAGGCAAAACACGGGTGTTAACCTATCGGATTGCAAGAATTTTGGAACAATCCACTGGTCAGCATTTTCGTGTTCTTGCCCTCACCTTCACCAACAAGGCCGCAGCTGAGATGCGCAGCAGGGTTGAGTCTCTTGTTCCCGGCGAACTAAACCGGGTTCGTCTCACCACTTTTCATTCTTATGCTGCCGAGCTACTTCAGCAGCATGGTAGCCATCTCGGTATCCGTCCTGATTTCCAGATACTCTCAACCGATGCCGACAGAGAAGCATTGCTGGACGATGTTATCCTCAAGATTCAGAAGGAATCTGCCTATTCCCTACCCGGCCATTTCAGGGCCGCCCAACTACTACCGGTTGTTACCCGGCTTCTTGAAAAATGCGTTCTCACGGACGATGCGGAAGTTTGGCTACAACAGAGGAATGTAGAAAACGCAATCCCTCTGGCCCGTGTCTACGCTGCTTATCGAGAGGCACTACGTAAAACAAATGCGCTTGATTTTCCAAGCCTAATTGCCGGGGCCCTAGAGCTTCTAACCCAATATCCCATACTGGCAAAACACATTCGCAAGGTATACAAACATATTCTTGTAGACGAGTTTCAGGACACTAATCACACCCAGTATCGGATTCTTTCGCTTTTGGTCGAGCCAGACCCGAGCACGCTCTTTGTCGTGGCAGATGACGATCAGATCATTTATCAGTGGAACGGCGCGAGTCCGAAAAGGATTCAGGAGCTTAGGAAGGATTTTGGAGTTTCAGAGTTACAACTGCCGGAAAACTACCGCTGCCCGCCACTGGTCATTGAACTGGCTAACGCGCTTATTGAAAAGAACCTCAACCGGTCAGCAGCCAAGAAACCTCTGAAACCAGTAAAACAGGGCCAAGCCAGTGATGTTGTGCGGGTATTCAGTTTCAACACTCTTGAAGAGGAAGTCAGATGGATTGCACAAGATATATCGCAAAGGAATCCTGACGATCGAAAAAACTGTGCTGTTCTGGCCCGGACTAAAAAGCTTTTGGAACTGGTCGGACAAGCACTTGAGGAAACCGGAATTCCAGTCTATTACGCCGCCCGCAAGGATGAATTCAAAAGTGCTCCATTGAGAATGCTACATGCCATTCTCCGACTTGTGAACTCAACAGAAGACAAACAATCACTAGCGCGCCTTTCCAAAGCATTTTATGAACTCGAAGGTATTAGTGTCGAACTGGCTCCTGTACTTTCCCACGCCTCCGCTGACGGCAAAGACTTGTTACGTTCTTGGATTGAAGAAGTTAAGCGCCGTGAGGCTATTAAGGATCGGACACGGAAATTGCTTGAGATAGACATTAAACCGCTTTTGAATACATTGAACTACCGGGATTTTGCAGATGATTTTTTCAAATGGGCGGAATCCTGTCAAGAAACGTTGTACCAAGATAAATACGCTTTCAACGAATTTGAGGAGGAGCGAGAGATATGGAACATGCTGTTGGCCGAGATATCCAAGAAATTTGAAGGTGAGGATGTGAGTTTGCATCAGTTTCTTCACGAACTGGATCTTACTTCCAAGACACCTCCAAGGCCAACAGAAGCGATACCTTGTTTTACCATACACGCATCAAAGGGAATGGAATTTGGACACGTTTATTTGATGGGGATGGTTGAGGATCAGCTACCCAGTTGGGAAGCTGTAAAAAAAGGGGATAATTCCCTTGAAATGCAGGAGGAACGACGGAATTGCTTTGTCGCCATCACTCGCGCTCAAGAAAGTTTGACTCTGACGTTCTCAAAGCAAGTATTTGGATGGCAGAAAAACCCTTCTAGGTTCCTAATTGAGATGGGAATTGAGGTTTAGGTAAACGAGGAATTAAAAGTTACGCATAATAAACCGCTCCACCTGACCGCTATTACACTGGCGCTCCATACGGCAGGTGAGCGTGGTCGTTAGCCGTATACAAATGAATGAGAAAGCTATACGAGACAGGCTGGTTGAACACGGGTCGGAATTGTTCCGAGCTCCTAAACAATTGATCCGCTTCACGGGCAACGAAGATGCTGATTCGTTGCTAAACGATCTGGACAATTATCCACATGCTTTTGTTTTGGCATGTGTCATGGATCGGAAGATTAAGGCCGAGAGGGCATGGTTAATCCCGTACCGGATTTCAGAAAAGATCGGCGGGTTCTCGATGGAGCGGCTTAGTTCTCTATCAGTGGATGAGGTTAACCACCTCATGAGGGAACCGGAGCCGCTCCACTGGTTTGTCGATAAAATGGCCAAGCATTTCCATTCAGCGGTGCAGTGGATCAATAACAAGTATGCGTGCAATGCTGCACTCATCTGGGAAGACAAGCCATCAAGCGCTGAGGTCGTATATCGTTTCTTGGAATTTAATGGGATTGGCCCGAAGATCGCAAGCATGGCGGCCAACATTCTCGCACGAGAATTCAAGGTTCCTTTGGCCGATTACTACTCTATTGATATTTCGGCAGATGTGCATGTCCGTCGTGTCTTTGGAAGGCTTGGCCTATGTACCACCGACGCTACTGCTGAACAGGTGATATACAAGGCACGTGCTCTGTATCCAGACTTTCCCGGTATGATGGATTTGCCGTGCTGGGAAATCGGTAGAAATTGGTGCAAGTCACGTGCACCTGAATGTGGTGAGTGCTATATGAATGACATATGTACAACCGCAAAAAAGAATGAGAACGACTAACAAGGCACTCCACCTGACCGCTATTCTGCTGGCACTCCATAGCGGCAGGTGAGCTTGGACGTTATACCGTAATAAAATGAAGCGTAACTACTTCAAATTGATTATAAAAAGGGAATCAACAGATGAATGAATTTCCACAGAATCCTTTCGAAATACTCGATCCCAATGTCCGGTGGGCGCCGTCGAGGGAAAATTTACAGGGAAAAGCCTATGAGCAACTAATACCGCCTTTGGTCTATAAGATCAGGCAGGCGGTAAAAGAATGGCGTGATAGCGATTATTTGGGAGCTTCCGACACCACAAAAGCTTTGTTACAATTCTGGTTCAAGCCCGATGGGCATAAGAAAAACGAACATGTATTTCAATACTATTTTGCCCAGCGGGAAGCCATTGAGTCAATTATTTACCTGTATGAAGTAGCAAAAGCCAGAGACAAATTTGAACTGATGAAGTTCGATTCGTCAGGCAGAATCAGCACAGGAATGTTTCCTGAAACCTGGCCAAGATATGTAATTAAAATGGCAACGGGTTCGGGAAAAACCAAGGTGTTTAGCCTTGCCTTGGTCTGGTCTTATTTCCACAAACTTTATGAAGCAGAATCCGATCTTTCCAGAAATTTTCTCATCATCGCCCCGAACATCATCGTATTAAATCGCTTGCTTAAAGATTTCAATGACTTCAAAATTTTTAGAGAAGATCCACTTATACCTGAAAACGGCTATTTCGACCGTGACTGGCAGAACGATTTTCACC
This sequence comes from Bacteroidales bacterium, assembly GCA_049654745.1. Classification (GTDB taxonomy): domain Bacteria; phylum Bacteroidota; class Bacteroidia; order Bacteroidales; family VadinHA17; genus LD21. The sequence continues at coordinate 29,580 of JBASIK010000002.1, read as the reverse complement.
TGACCCTGCACATTCAGGATGAATTGAAACCGATTACCGAAGAAGGCAACTTGTTTTTGACCAACATTCACCGTGTGTATCTGAATGAAGACAGGGAACCTTCACTGGAAGAGGAATTTTTGGGCAAAAAGCCATCAACCGATGCGGACACATCCAAAGGCATGGATTTGGGAAAAGTGCTGCGCAGCAGTAAAATCAAGGACCTGGTGGTGATGAATGACGAGGCGCATCATATTCACGATGAAAACATGCAGTGGTTTAAGAGCATCGAAGACATCAACAATCATTTAAAATTGAAACAGGGAAGGGGCATTTCGCTGCAAATAGACAACACAGCCACTCCAAAACACAACAACGGCGCTATTTTTGTGCAAACCGTGTGCGATTATCCGTTAGTGGAAGCCATCAAACAGAATATTGTTAAATCGCCTGTTTTGCCGGATGAAGCGTCGCGGGCAAAGTTGCATGAAAAGACGTCATCCCAGTTTGTGGAGCGTTATAAAGACTATATCCATCTTGGTTACATCGAGTGGAAAAAACAGTTTGACGAACTAAAAAACGTTAAAACGCCCATCCTGTTTGTGATGACGCTGGACACCAAGGAAGCCAATCAGACCAAAGAGTATCTCGAAGCCAATTATCCTGAATTCAAAGATTCCGTGTTGCTCATCCATACCAAAAAGAGCGGTGAAATATCGGAAAATACGGCGTCCAAACGGGACAAGGAGGAACTGGAACAACTGCGCAAGGCGGCCGATGCCGTTGATGAGGACACGTCTCCTTACAAAGCCGTAGTATCAGTGATGATGCTGCGGGAAGGCTGGGACGTACGCAATGTGACGACCATTGTCGGTTTGCGCCCTTACGGTTCGCCTGCCAAAATTCTGCCTGAACAGACCATGGGAAGAGGCCTGCGTAAAATGTTTGGCATGGAGGTAAAAGAAGAACTGGTAGTGGTGGGCACGCCCGCCTTTATCGAGTTTGTGGAATCCATCAAGACCGAGGGCGTGGAGTTCAGTTACAGACCCATGGGCGAAACGGTAAAATCACGCAATCCGATCATTGTGGAAATTGACGCTGACAATGACAAAAAGGATCTGGATAAACTGGATATTCCTGTGCCTGTCCTGTCGCCGCGTATCCATCGTGATTATAAAAATCTGGAAGATATTCAGTTGGACGCTATGACCATCACTCCTGTCGCTCTGAAGCAGTTCAGCCAAAACGAACTGAAAGAAATCGTGTTTACTGATATTGACGGCAAATTCTCCCACAAAATCGAGTTTACCGACACCCTGCCCGACTGGCGAAACGTGGTGGGATTTTTTACGCAGACAATTTTAAAGGAAAGCCGACTGGTGAGTGGGTTCAACATTCTCTATCCCAAGGTGGAGCAGTTTATACGTCACCGGTTGTTCGGAAGAAACGTGAACCTGGAAGACCCTGTCGTGCTGCGCAATCTTTCCGAAATAGAGGCAAAGCAAACCCTGTATGGCGCCTTCAAAAAGGCAATTGATGATTTGACCATCAGAGACAAAGGTTCTGCCCAAATCAAAAACTTTATTTCGCTGCGTAAAGCCAAATCGCTCGTGGCGGACAATCAGCCCTATCTGGTGCCGCAGAAGAGCGTATTCAATAAAATCATCGGGGACAGCCAGTTTGAACTTGAATTTGCCGCGTTTCTGGAAAATTGCTCGGATATTATTTCTTTTGCCAAAAATTATCAGTCTCTGGGATTTAAAATCGAATACCAGGCCGAAGACGGCAATATCCATGAGTTTTTCCCCGATTTCCTGATTAAGAAAAGCGAAAGCGAAATTTACATCGCCGAAACCAAAGGCAGGGAAGATTTGTATGATGTGCGCAAAATCAAGCGATTGCAAGTCTGGTGCAACGACGTTAACGCTGCGCAGAATGAGAAAAAATATTTTTCCCTTTATGTAAAGCAGGAAGTATGGGAAAAGCATAAGAAAGATATAAAGACATTTAAGAATGTTGAAGAACTATTTGCATTAAAGCAGAATTAATTTTTGTGTCCTAGCGGCGAAGAATTAAAAACCACAAAGGATGCAAAGAATGCACAAAGCATACGGAGAATAAAAAGGGATTAATATGGCACAATTGAATTTAACCGAATCCGAAAAAAACGAAATCATCGAACTCATCAAACAGGGCAAACCGTTGCCAAAGGAATATATTTACAAGCTCTACGCCGATGACGAGGATGTTTTCCTTTTCTGGAACGGGCGAAATGAAACCGTGACTAACGTAGTCTTACCCTTCCATTCCATCGAACATATTGATGAACCGCGAAAGGAAGTTGAACCGCAGCAGACGACCCTGTATGACACCACAGGCAGGCAGCTCAAGGGCTGGACCAATAAACTCATCTGGGGCGACAACAAACTGATTCTCTCATCGCTGGTGAATGGACCTATGCGGGAAGAAATAGAAAAAGAAGGCGGTTTAAAACTCATCTACATTGACCCACCTTTTGCCGTAGGGGCTGACTTTGGTTTTGAAATTGAAATTGGCGGAGAAAAAGCCGAAAAGAAACAAAGCATCATTGAAGAAATTGCTTATCGTGATACTTGGGGAAAGGGCATTTCTTCTTATCTCTCAATGATGTATGAGAGATTAAAGTTGATGCACAGTTTATTGGCTGAGGATGGAAGTTTGTATTTGCAGGCTGATTATCGTGTTATTAACTATCTTAGAATATTATTAGATGATATATTTGGGATAAGTCAATTTAAAAATGAAATTATATGGCATTATCAGAGTGGTGGTAGACAAGAAAACATATTTTCAAGGAAACACGATAATATTCTTTTTTATGCAAAAAGCTCTAATTGGATATTTAATAGTAATGATATCGGTGAAGAACGTGGTGCAATTAAAAGAAATAATATGAAAAAAAATGTTGATGAAGATGGAAGAGTTTATTGGACCATTAAATCAGCAGGGAAAATATATAAATATTATGAAGATGAAAAATTGACACCACCAGATGTTTGGACTGATATAAGCCATTTACAACAAAAGGACCCTGAAAGAATAGGCTACCCAACTCAAAAACCCGAAGCTTTATTAGAACGCATCATCAAAGCCAGCAGCAATGAAGGTGATTTGATAGCCGACTTTTTCTGTGGTAGTGGAACAACGGCAGCCGTAGCAGAAAAATTAGGAAGAAAATGGATTGCCGCCGATTTGGGGCGTTTTGCCATACACACCACCCGCAAGCGTTTAATTGGTGTGCAACGTGAACTGAAACAGTCTGGCAAACCTTACCGCGCCTTCGAGGTTTTAAATCTTGGTAAATACGAACGGCAGTTCTTCATGGGAATGTATAATGCAAAAAATATAGGGGCGATTCATGAATTGCCCCAACAGGAATCGCCCCAACAGGATGCCAAATACGAAAAATACATTAATCTGATTTTGGAAGGTTATTCCGCCCAGCGGGTGCAGGGGCACAAGTACCTGCACGGCAAAAAGGCGGGGCGCTTTGTGCATGTAGGACCGCTTTCCGTACCCGTCACCAAAACAATGGTGGAAGATGTGTTCGAAGAGTGCCGCCAGAATCTGATTACCCAGGTGGATATTCTGGGATTTGAGTTTGAGATGGGACTGGTGCCATATATCAAAGACGAACTGCGCCAGCGAGGCGTGGACATCCGTTTGCGCTACATCCCCAGAGAAGTCTTTGACAAACGGGCGGTGGAAAAAGGACAGGTCAAGTTTTACGATGTGGCTTATATGCAGGTCATGCCGCACATTGAGGGTAAAACCATTAAGGTTGAACTGATCAATTTCACAACCTATTACACGCAGGACGATCTGGAAGAACTGGAAAAGATGATTAAAAAAGGCGATTCCAAAGTTGTCATCGAAAACGGACAGATCATAAAACTGACCAAAGATCAAAACGGAATTTTACAACGGGAAGTGCTTACAAAAAACTGGGTGGATTGGATTGACTACTGGTCAGTGGATTTTGATTATGAGAGCAAAAAAGAGATCATCCAGATTGAAGAAAATGGAGAAGTCAAAGAGGTTTGGACAGGCAACTATATTTTTGAAAATATATGGCAGTCGTTCCGCACCAAAAAAAATCCGAAAATCGAATTAACTACCGCTCCTTATACTTTTGATAAAGCTGGAAAATATAAAATCATGGTTAAAGTAGTTGATATTGTTGGTGTGGATACGTCTCACATTGTAGAGGTAGAGGTAAAATAAAGCGGTATAATCCCGCAGAGTGGGACTCAACTTGCTCGGAGGGGCTGTGCTGTTATTCAAGTTTTGTAGCCCGCAACAAATTTTTTGGTTATGCGAAGTCTATGCCCCGCAATCCTGCGGCAAGTTAGCCAAAACGTTAATAAAATAGAAGGGAAAAATGATGAAACTCAAAAATCCAACCGATAACATTGTATATTCGATAAATGAGGGGTTTTGTGTTAAATTTAATTTATTAACGAATAGTAAACATTTTTCAAATTTAAGACAACAGTAACTTGAAATCCCGCAACTACGCATCTATTTCACCGTTATTGGTAAGCTTCTAAAGAAACAATAATATCTTGCCAATATTGAACCCGTAATAAGAAACAGGAGAGTCAAAAAGACACATATTGTCTTTGGAATTTATTTACCTCCTAGAAAAGTCCTACCCCCGATTTATTAAAATACCCTTAAAACAGATTTTGTGTCTGCAGATGTGTATGAGACGATTAGAAGCAGCTATTTTTTAAATTTTATAACTATCTGATTTATATTGTGGGGCGTGGCAGGATCGAACTGCCGACCTCTTGCCTGTCAAGCAAGCGCTCTGAACCAACTGAGCTAACGTCCCTCCTTCGAGAAGACAAATATAATGTTTTATTTGATTTGTTGATATGATAGCACAATCTTGCATTCGTTAATTAAAGCCCATTAACCTTGCCTTACCGCATCATTATGAATAAGTTACTTAATACACTTTTCTGCCCTTTATGCCCTGATAACACCCGAGCCAACCACTTCATCCCCGTCATACCACGCTGCAAACTGCCCCGGAGTAATACCTCGCTGTAACTTATTAAAGACTATATACATGCCATCCTTCCGCAGGTAAAGCCTCGCTTTCTGCAAACCCTGGCGATACCTTATCCGAACCATATAATCCCGACTCTCACCTTCAGCCATCGCGAGGTCAGACCTGACCCAGTGAACCTCATCCTTCCTGATAAACAACCCTTTCCTGTATAAACCTGGATGTGACTGCCCTTCACCTACATACAATATATTCCGAACCGCATCAATGCCAATCACAAAAAGTGGCTCACGATACCCTCCTATATTTATCCCTTTACGCTGACCGATGGTAAAATAATGTGCTCCGTTGTGTTCTCCGATGGTTTTGCCCATTTCAGGCTTATACATATATGGAGTTACGGCTTTTCTCAACTCATCATCACCAGCATCATCTCCGGGTAAACCCGTATGCCATTCCTGTAAAATTGCATCCCGCGGTATCTCAACTATAATCCCTTTACGTGGTGCAATCTTCTGCTGAAGAAATTCAGGAAGATGGACCTTCCCTATAAAACAAATACCCTGCGAGTCTTTTCTGTGTGCTGTCGGGAGTTTAAGCCGGGCAGCTGTCTCCCGTACTTCTGCTTTCGTCATGTTTCCAACCGGAAAAAGCACATCTTTGAGCTGCTCCTGATTTAACTGACATAGAAAGTAACTCTGATCCTTATTTTCATCAATGCCCGCCAGAAGCCTGTATACAGCCCGGCCATTTATAAGCACTTCCTCTTTCCTGCAATAGTGTCCTGTTGCAAGATAATCTCCCCCAAGTTTTCTGACTTCTGTAACAAATGAATCAAATTTTATTTCCCTGTTACATAAAATATCCGGATTGGGAGTCCGTCCTTTCTCATATTCCAAAAACATGTAATCCACCACCCGCTTCCTGTAATCCTCGCTCAAATCCACAAAATGAAATGGAATCCCCAGTTTCCTGGCAACCATCTCAGCAAACATAACATCATCTTCCCAGTGGCATTCACTCTGAATCAGACCCGTTGTGTCGTGCCAGTTCCTCATAAATAAACCCTCAACCTCATAACCCTGCTCCTTCAATAACCAGGCCGCAACACTCGAGTCAACCCCTCCCGACAAACCTACTATCACCTTCTTTCGCTTCACAATTAATATTTTATAAAATGTTTGTTATCAATACCTTACAATTATTTTTCGAGTTGCATAAAAAGCCTCTTTTTTATATGTTAAATAACTTTCTTTTAACCGGTGCAAAGATAGATAATTTGAAAAATCGTTACCTTTATCCTTATGGGAACAGGAACAATTACAAAATACAGCGCCTCGGCAGGTTCAGGCAAAACATTCGAACTTACAGCCAGATACCTGCAAAAACTTTTTACATCACAGGGGCAGGCATATAAAAGAATCCTCGCTGTAACTTTTACCAATAAGGCTGCAGCGGAAATGAAATACAAGATAATAGACCACCTTTTCAGGATATCAAAAGGTGAGGAAACCAGTATGTTGAAAAGGCTGGTAAAAGATACCAGACTCTCTCCTGAGGAGCTTGAAGATAAATCAAAACAGTTATTGCGTGCGATTCTGCACGACTATTCCTTTTTCAATGTTGGTACTATTGACAGCTTTTTTCAACGTATTCTGAGAGCATTTGCAAGGGAATTCGGACTTCAGTACAGCTATCTTATTGAACTCGATCATAAATATCTTCTGGCAAGAGCTATTGATGATACTGTTGAAAATGCAGCCACAGACGCCAGACTGCTGAAATGGCTTACAACACTTGGCCTGGAAAAAACAGAAGAAGGTAAAAGCTGGAATATTAAATGGCATATCGAAGAGATTGCTGGTGAAATTTTCAGGGAGAAATTCCGCCTTATTCCTGAAAATGAGCGTAAAAAGCTGGAAGACAAGCAACTGCTGGAAAATTATATTAAAAATCTGCAAGATTTTCAGCAAAAATTTTTGAGTGAAATTAAAAAACGAGCCAGACAATGCCGTGATTTTCTTGATAGACACCATGTAACAGATGATATGTTTTATTATGGAAGTAGCGGCGGGGTGGGATCATTTGTCAACAGAATGTTAAGCATTAAAAATGAATACTACCCGGAACCTGGAGCCAGAGTTATGAAAGTTAAAGAAAACCATCCCGTTTGGAGCTCTAAAAATGGACCAACACCTCAACTTAAGGCAGCACTGAATAATGGATTCGAGAACTTATTTCTGGAAATGCTTGATTTTTACCTTGATAACTACAAAATTGTTAATACAGCAAAACTAATTACCGAGTATGCATATATTCTGGGTATCTTTTCCGATATTCTTAAAAGTTTCCGCAATATAACAACAACCGAAAACAGATTTCTGCTTTCTGATACAGGCGAACTGCTTCTGAAACTTATTGGTGGCGACCAGACTCCCTTTATATATGAGAAAGCAGGAAATACTTATGAAAATTTCATGATAGATGAGTTCCAGGATACTTCTGTAATCCAGTGGAATAATTTCCTCCCATTAATTGAAAACAGCATTGCTGGCGGATTTGAAAATCTTGTAGTAGGCGATGTAAAACAATCAATATACCGATGGCGAAACAGTGACTGGCGTATAATGAGCGAATATCTTGAAAAACAAATAGATAAATCGAGAATTATTCCTGAAAGCCTCGGTTCAAATTACCGCAGTCTGCGTAATATTGTAGCATTTAATAACTCACTCTTTTCAGTACTGCCTTCTCTGCTGGATAAAAGCCCAGATTTTTCCGGAGTAAATATGAAAATCAGTAGCATCTATTCGGACGTAAAACAGTCCTGCCCGGAGAATAGGGAAGGGGGATATGCCAGAATTGAATTTATTGACAATAACGATGGAGCCTATAAAGAAACAGTACTCAAAAGACTTCCTGAAGTCGTTGAAGAGCTTCAGGATAAAGGCTTTAAGGCTTCGGATATTGCAATACTTGTCCGGAAAAACAGGGAAGGAGTAGATGTAATAAATTCTTTCATTGATTACAAGGTTAAAGCTTCTCCGGAAAAAACGGCAAAATATAATTACAGTATAGTATCAGGCGAGTCTCTTCTTATAGGTTCTTCACCTGCAGTTGCATTCATTCTTGCCTTGCTGCGCTTTTCAATAGACCCTTCTGATAGACTCAGCAAAGCTCTGATGCTGAGGAATTGGCTTATGGCAATTGGAGAAAAACCGGAAAAAACCGACCTTTCAGATATTGATGGAGCCGCTAATGAGTTATTCCCGGACGGGTGGATGAAATTTACTGAGAATTTAAAACATATGCCTGTGTTTGAGGCAGTTGAAAATAGCATCAGTTTTTTCAAACTTGGTGAACCAGGGGAAAACTTTGCTTTCCTTAGTGCTTTCCAGCAATCAGTTTTTGAATATTCATTGAATAATTCCTCAGATATTCCGTCATTTCTGGAGTGGTGGAATTTGTATGGCGCAGACCTGTCGTTAACCCTTTCTGACAGACAGGAATCAATACGGGTTATAACAATACATAAGGCAAAAGGTCTTGAATTCAAAGTTGTTATAGTGCCTTTCCTGAACTGGACCATGACTTATGAAGGAAATATGACGCCGATAATCTGGATAAATCCGGAGAAGGAACCTTTTAATGAAATCAATCTTGTTCCTGTCAGGTATAAGAAAGATATGTTACTCACCCTTTTTGCAAATGAATATTTATATGAAAAATATTGTGCAACAATAGATAACCTTAACCTTCTGTATGTGGCATTTACTCGGGCAAAAGAGGTTCTTATAGGTTTTTGTCCCATAAAAGATAAGGATAAAGAAGAAAAGAAACTTGGTCATGTAAATAAATGTTTATTCGCGTCGTTTCAGGAAAAATCAGTAAACCAGAATGGGAAGGAGCCTTTAATTGACCTTTCCATGTATTTTAACCGGGAGACATGCGTTTTTGAACTTGGAGATCTGGTTAAGGTAACTCAGCATGAAAAGCAGATTGCAGAAGGAGATTTTACTGAGTTGAAATATAATGTAAATCCCAATATTCCTTCATTAAGGATTAAATTTCACGGCGAAGAGCTCTTTATTAAGGAGGGTGAAAAGATTGAGGCACGTCTTAATTATGGGAAGCTTATGCATGAAATCCTTGCTTCGGTTATAACTTTTGATGATATCCCCGATGCAGTGAACCGCATGGTACAGGAAGGAAGGATAGATGAAGGAGAGAAGGAGGAGATAGAGAAACGAATAAATAGTGTAGTATCCTCTGATGAAATCAGGGAATGGTTCCGGCCCGGACTCAAAATTGTAACGGAGGCTGATATTCTAACCACAAAAGGCACGATACGCAGACCCGACAGGGTTATTATTTCAGATGACAGGGCAATCGTAGTGGATTTTAAATTCGGCAGGGAAAGGAGTGAGTACAAAGAGCAGGTTGCTCTGTATCGTAATCTCCTTTTGGAGATGGGATATAAACAGGTTGATGCTTATCTGTGGTATGTCGACCAGGGTAAAGTAGTATGCGTGAATTAATTCAAACTGAAAAGAAAAATTCTCTGTTTACCTGGGGTACGTCCCGCAGATATAATTCTTATGGAGATTTCCTTAATAAAAAATTCGGAGGAAGAGTTCAGAAAATAAGCATTGATGGAGGATTCACATGCCCGAACCGCGACGGTACAAAAGGGACCGGCGGATGTATTTTCTGTGATAACAGGGCCTTCAACCCTCCATACTGCGATCCCGGTAAAAGTGTAACTCAGCAGCTAAAAGAAGGTATTGCATTTTTTAGTAAAAGATATCGCAAAACCAGAGGCTATCTTGTTTATTTCCAGGCCTATTCAGGTACATATTCTGATATCAGCACACTTGAAAAAATCTACTATGAAGCTCTTGTATTTCCTGAAGTAAAAGGAATTATCATCGGAACACGCCCCGATTGTATCGACAGCGAAAAAATTGAGCTTCTGAAGAAAATAGGAGAAAAATATTTTGTTGCCGTGGAATTTGGAATTGAATCCTGCCGGGATGATACATTGCAGAGGATTAACAGGGGTCATACTTTCAGCGATTCGGTGAAAGCTGTAAAAATGACAGCAGAGGCTAATATATATACAACAGCACATTTTATTTTTGGATTGCCGGGAGAAACACCTGACGAAATGCTTAAAGAAGCTGAAATCATTTCAGAATTACCACTCAACACGGTTAAGTTTCATCAGCTTCAGATAATTAAAGGTACTGTTGCAGAACGCCAGTATTTAGAAAATCCTGAAGATTTCAAGATTTTCACCCCTGATGAATATGTTGAGTTTATTATTGCATTTATTGAACACCTCAATCCCTGGATAGCCATAGAACGCTTTACTGCTGAGGTGCCTGGAAAAATGCTGGCTGTCAGACCATGGAATAATACCCCATCAGAACAAATTACACATATGATAGAGAAACGGATGGAGGAACTCAATACATGGCAGGGACGATTGTATAAACAACAAAAGACTGAATGATACAATAACTATGGAATATTTTCTTGAACATCTGGCAAAACATATTTATGAAAGTTATAGCAAAAGATTTGAAAAACAATGCATTGTTTTTCCCAACAGAAGGGCAGGCCTCTATTTTATGAAATATCTTTCAGGTATTATCAAAAAACCTGTATGGTCACCTTCTATAAAAACTATTAACGAATTATTTAGTTGTATATCGTCTCTGGAAGTTGCTGAAAATGAGATTCTGATATTCGAACTTTATAAAACATATAAAGAGATTTCAAAAAGACTGAAAAAGAAACCGGAACCTTTTGATGAATTCTATTTCTGGGGCGAAATGCTCCTTAATGACTTTGACGATGTGGATAAATACTTTGTCGATGCAGGAAAACTGTTTTCAAACCTTTCTGACCTTAAAAGAATAGATACTGAGCTCGGCGGACTTACTGAAGAACAGATAGAAATTATCCGGCAATTCTGGATTAATTTTAATTCCGGAAGACATACAGGGCAGAAGGAGATATTCCTGGAATTATGGAAAATTCTTCCTGAGCTTTATGTCAACTTCCGCAATAACCTCAGGAATAAAGGACTCGCTTATGAAGGAATGATTTTCAGGGAAGTAGCTGAAAATTGCATTTCAGGCGAAAACCTTTCTCTGCCCTGGGAAACATTCCATTTTATCGGCTTCAATGCACTGAACAGATGCGAAAAAGAACTTTTTAAATATCTCAAAAATAACGGAAAGGCAAAGTTTTACTGGGATTATGACGAATCATACATAAATAAGTCATCGAGTCACACAGCAGGATATTTCATAAGAGAGAACCTGAGGCTTTTCGGAAACGATATGCCTGACGGCTGGAACTATAAAACTCTGCTATCTGCATCAGCCGGAGAAATTAAAAGAAAGATTATAAGTACTTCAACCGATATTGCCCAGGTAAAACTTGTACCTGAACTACTTAAAGAATCTGGAGAGTTAGATAGCGATGAAGCTCATCATACAGCAATTATCCTTGTTGATGAAAATCTCCTCCTGCCGCTGCTTAATTCTATTCCCGACTCCGTTAAGGATGTTAATATTACCATGGGCTATCCTCTTAAATTCAGTCCTGTATACAGCTTCCTCAGATTGCTTCTCCTGCTTCAGAGAAACAGCAGAAAAGAAAACGAAGAGATCCTGTTTGAATATTCAGACGTTTCAGGTTTGCTTCAGCATAGTTTTCTGTCTGATGAAGCAAAATACCAGAGTGGAGAAATTCTCAATTCTTTAATTAAAGAAGGAAAACGGTGGATACCTTCTTCAGGATTGTGTCGGACTGATTCGCTCAAAATGATCTTTAGAAAAATAGAATCTCCGGTAGAGATAGCTTCTTATCTGAAAACAATCCTTGGTTCTTTTTATCTGGCGGGGGAGGATGAAACAGAGTTCAATATAAGAAATAAGCTTCATAATGAGTTTATTTTCAGAGCTTTGCAGGTTATTAACAGGCTTGAGAATCTTACCAGAACGACAGAGGTTGAAATGAAGACCGAAACATGGTTGATACTTCTCGACCGTATCCTTCGGAATATATCGGTTCCATTCTCAGGTGAGCCCCTTTCCGGGATACAGATTATGGGATTGCTTGAGACCAGAACCCTTGATTTCAGGAATATAATAATGCTATCTGTAAACGAAGGCGTTCTTCCACGGTCCTCTACAGCATCATCCTATATACCATATAATCTGCGCGAAGCATTCGGGCTACCAGTTATAAGACATCAGGATTCTATTTATGCCTACTATTTCTACCGGTTACTTCACAGGGCTGAGAATGTGATATTTGTATATAATTCTAATGCTGAAGGACTTAAAACAGGGGAGATGAGCAGGCTTTTAATGCAGCTTGTTTATCTTTATGAGAATCCTCCTGATATTTTAAGTACAGGATATAATATCGGCGTGAAACATTTACCCGGAGATAGAATTGAACGTAGCGATAAGCACACAAAGATTCTTGAGAAGATATATTTTGAAAACAAAGCACCTCTTTCTCCGAATGCTATTAACACATGGATTTCCTGCAGGATGAAATTTTATTACAGGTATGTTTGCGGTTTGAAAGAACCGGACAGAATAATATCTGCCGATGATCCAGCTGCTTTCGGAGAAATACTTCATCAAATAATGAAAGAGTTGTACTCCAATTATTCAGGTGAAATTCTTGAAAAAAACGATATAGAAAAACTGGCAGGAGGAAATGATATTGATGAACTGGTCAATAAGAAGCTTCGATCAAAATTTCATTCAAATACTGATGCCGTCCTTTCAGGCACTGAACAAATTATTGCCAGCATCCTTAGTTACTATGTAAGACTTATTCTCAACATGGATAAAAAAGTTGCTCCGTTCAAAATATTTGGTCTTGAATATGAATTGTCTGTGCCTTTCGAAATGGAGTACAACGGCAATAAAGCAGAAATCTCTATTGGCGGAATAATAGACAGAATTGATGAAAAATCAGGTTCTTTCCGCATTGTTGATTATAAGACAGGAAAGGTTAAAAAAACAACGATTGAATCAATAAATTCTCTCTTTGATGAAAAGGAAGAAGACCGTGGACAGGAGTGGCTTCAGGTTCTGACATATTGTGAGATTTTCTTAAGGAAAAATAGTCTGAAAGTTTTTCCATTAATATACTCCCTCAGGAAGTTGACCGACGAGGAGTATATCGGAATGCTCAAAATAAAAAATAATAATACCGAAATTGTTATCGATGACTATTCGAGATTCAGAGAAGATTTTAGCTTATTACTGAGGAAAACTGTTTCCTCAATTTTTGATAAAAATGAACCATTCAGGATGACTGAAAAAACGAAAATATGCGAAAATTGTTTGTATAGGGAGCTTTGTAATCGCTAAGTCTTTTTTTGTTATTTTGCTAAATTTGGTTGATATTTAATCTTGAACAGATGCTTACAAATTACGATCATTATAAAGTTGAAATAAAGAATGTCAAATATTTTGCCAATGACGGAAGGGTTTGTCCTCGAACAGCAATAATCAGTTTATATGATTCGACAGGCAAGGAAATTGGCAATGAGTTATTTGGAGTTATTGATAAGCAGGATATTTATAAAATGATTGAAGAAGGGAAAGACCTTGTTCTTGATAATCTGTATATAAGTGATTTTTCTTTATCGGCTTACCGGCGTATCCATAACCTTGATAAAAAAGCACCTGTCAGAATAAATAACCTGTCGGCAAGAGACTCCTTCTTCGAGGCCACTGCAGTAACAGATTTCAGCCATGCTTTGTTCAACGAAGGAGATATTAGTTTCGAGGGTTCCCATTTTGCCAGGGGACAGGTTTCATTTACAGGCTGTAAATTCGGTAAAGGCAATGTAAATTTGTCGAATACACTGTTCAGATGTGGGGATATTGATTTTTCAGGTTCGACTTTTGATGATGGCGATTTTATTTTTAAAAACGCCATTATTAAGGACGGAAAGAAAGATTTTCAGGACATTCGATTCGGGAATGGCGAAATAAACTTCTCAAATACAGAATTTAACAGCGGTGAGTTGTTGTTTATTAACACACATTTCGGAAGCGGACAGTTCAGTTTTAAGATTGCAAGAATAACAGGCGGCAAGGTTGATTTTCACTATGCATCGTTTGGAGATTGCGTTGTGTCATTCGAAAGAACTGAATTCGGAAACAGTAAGGTGGATTTCAGAACTGTCGATTTTGGTTCGGGTAAAATAAATTTCAACCGTTCAATATTCGGCAACGGTGATATGACTTTTGAGGGAGCATCATGTCGTTCGGGAAAGATTCAATTCAAAAGAGTCGAAATGGGGGCAGGGCATAAAAATTTCAGCCTTATGGAAATGCCCAACGCTGAAATCAATTTTGAGAAAACAAATTTCGGAGACGGCATTCTCACATTTAACAGTTCGCAGTTTAAGGTTCTATGCCTGCGCTCCTGCAACTTCGACCATTACGTTGACCTGCGTTTAGCCAGAGCTGAAATTCTTGACATCTCCGATACTATTGTTAGAGATATCATCGACCTTGAACCGTATGATTTTGATGTAAATGTCGATATCATTAATTTAACAGGCATACGACTCATTGGTAAAATATACATCGACTGGATCAAAAACAGATGCTACGAAAAAATAATGGCACAGGAGGATACTACAGTTCGACAAAAGGCCGAGCAGTTCAGAACACTCAAGGAAAATTTCAGCAATACTGGTAAATATTCATTCGAAGATAAAGCTTATGTTGCTTTTCGCAGGCTTGAATCCATAGCAGACCTCAAGGAATCTGTGTCAAAAAACAAATGGGCAGCTCTCTGGAGTTACCCTGAATATGGCTTTAAATGGCTGGTATTCGATAAAATAGGACTTTATGCCACCTCTCCCGGCAAAGTACTTGTAAGTGTTGTGCTTATATGGTTCATTTTTGGTTTCATTTACTATTTTATTCATATTTCAGGTTTAGGACTGACAATGTCCTCTGTTAACAACCCGGATAAACTGACACCTTTTGTACAGTCATTCTATCATTCTGCAATAACCTTCTTTACAATTGGTTATGGTGATGTATTCCCTCAGGGTCTAAGCAGGCTCGTTTCCGGAATTGAAGGTTTTATAGGAGTATTTATGATGTCTTATTTCACTGTAGCTTTTGTAAGAAAGGTTTTAAGGTGAAGCTTACCCAGCCATGTCCTTTTTCAATGCGGCCATTTTTATTGCGGTTATAGCAGCTTCATCACCTTTATTGCCGTGTTTTCCTCCCGACCGCTCTCTAGCCTGTTCAATGTTGTTTGTGGTAAGAACCCCGAAAATAACAGGAATATTGTAATCGATATTTAGCTGGGTAATACCCATACTTGCACTCTGGCAAATATATGTGAAATGTGGTGTCTCTCCCTGAATCACACAACCCAGACAAATGATCGCATCAACGTCCTCATTTTCTATCATTAACTGAGCGCCAAGGGTAAGTTCAAAACTGCCGGGAACATGTTTTATAACAATATCCTCATCAGTAACACCATGCTTTTTTAATGTCTTTACACACCCATCAAGAAGTGAAAATGTAATTTCCTGATTCCAGTCAGAAACAACTATACCAAATCTCATTTCAGAAGCATCAGGGACCTTTGACGGGTCATAATCTGAAAGATTTGCAGTAGCCATTATTTAAAAGGCAAAATTTAATTTCCTGAATATTATCCTTTCTAAAAACCGCAAAAAACTTTACAATTCCTGCAGGAAAGCCTTAACCTCAGTTCATCAAAAGCTTTACCCTGGCTATATATTTATCAATTGTAGCACCTTCCGTGCTTTCAGGATATTCGTTTTTAATTCTTTCGTAAAGCTTCAATGCTTCAGCATATTTTTGTTGCAGTTCAAATATTTGACCTGCCTTCATGAGATATAATGGAGTATTAAACGAATTATTGGCCAAATCAGCTGCTTCGATATATCTGTTTATTCCTTCATCAAGCCTGCCAAGCTCTACCAATGCATCACCCATCGCTCCAATTGCCAGTGAACCAATGACATTGTCTTTTATCGAGTATTTGCTCAAATATTCAAGTGCTTCCTCATATTTACCAAGATGGAGATAACATATACCTGCACAATATTTTGCAAGATTACCTGCTTTCGTAAACCTGTAAGTTTTCGCAATTTCTAAGAATCCCAGATAATTCCCATCTCCGTTCAGCGCAAGATTGAGAGAATCTATCTCCAACCATCTTTCGGCCTGATACATCTGTGCCTGTGCTTCCTGATTTCTCTTGTTGAGATAAACTCTGCTCAGATAAAACAGACCCACCAGAACTACAAGAATTCCAAGAGTGATTAGAATTACTTTATAATTTTCTTCAAGAAACTGTTCTGTTTTTGTCAGTGTCTCTTCTACACTTTTTATTGATTGCGGACTTTCAGTTTTTGCTTTTTTTGCCATATCGCTGTTCTCTCATAATTTGACTTCGCAAATGTAAATTTATTTGCTCATATTTTAAAATTATAGTCTTAAATTTTGATAAATGTGTGTAAATGAGCGACAAATATCACAACTGACAAACATTTAATATTATTTACAACAGATGATATTCTTTTAGTAACTTTGTTGACTGAAAAATATCTTTTTTTGTATATCTTTGATTATATGTATATTAAACAATTGTCCCTAACAAATTTCAAAAACTACGATTCGGCTTTCCTGAAATTTTCTCCTGGAATAAATTGTCTTGTTGGTAATAACGGGGTTGGAAAAACAAATATACTCGATGCAATTCATTATTTGTCACTTACAAAAAGTTTTTACAATATAGTCGATAGTGCAAACATTAAACATTCACAGGAATATTTCATAATCGAAGGCGTTGTTTCGGTAAATGGTAATGAAGATATTTTGTTTTGTTCCTTCCACCGCCAGAAGATGAAGATTTTTAAGAGAAATGGCAAGGAATACAATAAATTAAATGAACATGTGGGCAAATTCCCTGTAGTGATGGTATCACCTGCCGACAGCATATTGATTACAGGAGGGAGTGAAGAGAGAAGGAAATTTCTTAATAAAATCATCAGTCAGTACGATGCCATATATCTTGATGCAATTCTTAACTACAACAAAGCTCTCCAGCAAAGAAATAAGCTTCTGAAGGATTTTTCTGGAAAAATATCAGTTGACAGGGAAATGCTTGAAGTGTGGGATGCACAACTGATAAGATATGGAGAATATATTTACAGGGAGCGCGCCAGATTGGTCAAGGAATTGATCCCTGTTTTTAACGAATATTATTCATTCATATCAGGAGGAAATGAAACAGTAAACCTTAATTACCGCAGCCAGCTGTCAGAATCAGATTTTGGTGATTTACTTGAAAAATCCCTGAACAAAGACCTGGTGCTGGAATATACCACTGCTGGTATACATAAAGACGATCTCATATTTGAAATGGGGGGATATCCGGTCAAATCAACAGGTTCACAGGGTCAACAAAAATCATATCTTGTGGCACTTAAACTTGCAAAATTTGATTATGTGAGACGAAGAGTCGGTTTTGCCCCGGTAATGCTCCTTGATGATTTATTCGATAAATTCGACATTGAAAGGGTGGAGAAAATAATAAAACTTGTTGGTAATCATAGGTTTGGACAGATATTTATAACTGACACCGATGAAGAAAGGATGAAAAGTATACTTTCCAGGCTAAATGTTGACCACAGGCTGTTCAGGATTGAAAAAAGCGGTAACATTGAAGTAATTTCAGATTTCAATAACTATAGCAATGAGACGCAGTAAAACAATTTCGCTCGCCGAAGCTATCAATGATTATATAAATGAAATGAAGATCGGCGGGAAGCTTCAGGAGATTAACATAATCGATTCCTGGGAAAAAATTGTAGGTAAGGCAATATCATCACGTACCTCCAGGGTCACCATTAAAAATGGTATACTTACAGTTTATCTTAAATCATCAGTTGTGAAAAGCGAACTTATGATGATACGCGAGGCCATTAAGGAAAAAATCAACAGGGAAGTCGGCAGCGATTTTATTAAAGAAATAGTCCTTAGATAAAATCAAACTATTTGATATTCATAACCTTTTATACTAATTTGCTTTTTTAATCCTTTTAAAGAAGAAAACCTGTAATTGTGTCCGGAATATTTTAATTCAACATTCTCCTTATCAATAATTAATTCAATATAGGCATCTTTATCACGTTCAACAATGTTACAGGCAAGCAGGAAAGCCTTTTCTATGCCATCACCTTCTCTGTAATTCCATACTTCATCGGGCATTGCAAGTCTTTTACCATCATATATGCTTACATCTGCCATTTGCTGGAGAAGATTGTAAATTTCCACAATTCTTAAGTCTTCAAGCTCTTTAAAACTTACAGGATTCCTTTCGATTGCAGCTTTGACAAATGGCAACCAGTCAATAGTGTCCATCTGCCTGTAAACGTATAAAGTCAGTCGACACATCTCCGACAAATCAGACATGCTGGTAATTTTCTCAATTATTTCCTCTCTCGAATCATCAGGTTTTATCTGAGGCACAGGCAGAGTCACAAATTTTTTGTTTTCAGGAGGAAGCTTTGGTTCAGTAACAAGAAAATTCTGAATCTCTGACATCATTTCCCTTATGATGCCAGCCTTACTCTCATCTGTAATCTTTATAAATTCTTTCTCAATAAATGAAAGTGACTTATTTCTATTTTTTTCGAGAATTTCTTCATAATCGTTAAGCATAAATTTACCAGGTAAAGGGCTCAAATGGAATTCATCACCCTCCATCTCGTTGAGAAGTAATCGTCTTGTTTCAGGTCCTGCATGATATTTACTGCTGTGTTCATATTCGAAAACTTTCTCCAGATCAACGTACTTAGAATATCCCTGGCAATCACATCTGAATTGAAACAAATTTTTGTATTTTGATTTGAACCTCAGGAAATTTATGAAAAGTGAGACATTAAGCTCTGTTTTCAGAAAAGATTTCAGTTTTTCTGAAAATATTCTGTAATGCTCAGGATTTATTGTTGCTACATCGTACAATATGTGAATGTAACCTGAAATATTTGAGACTATCGTAACTTTTTCGTTTTCCAGTGCCCTACGCGCCTTGGCAGAAAGGGATGTCCCGTTGAACCACATGTTTTTGGTCAGTATCCTTCTGTTATTGGTTAGTATACCTTCATTTTCCGTAATGAAATTTTGTGAATGGAGTGGTGTGGCAATTAAGAATATTTTTTCCAGTGGAATTCTGCCAATTATAAACATGGCAGCAGCATACAGGGCAGATAATGATACGCATTCACCTGCACCTGTTGTAAAACCTTCCTTAAATCTGAAGGCTTCCATCGCTTCAACAGTCTCAGTCTTCCAGTAAGGAATAACATCCGAATCATATTTGTCAAGGCCAAAGTGCTTCCTTATGTCAATATCAAAATAATATTTGTCACCCTCATATCCGAATAACGCATTCGACTGTCTGAGGGTGTCTATGTCTATAAATTCACGGAACCTCTCAATTTCTTTTGTCTTGGTTGTTAACCCCCATGTTGCAAGGTCAAGGTTAAATATGTAATTCTGAATAATATACTGTTTTATTCTGTTTACTTTGTAAAGAAATTTCTTCTTGTCAATCCCCTCAAACCAAGGATCTTCCCTCCATTTCCAGATTACAGGTGACATAATATTTGCAAGAACAAGAGGATAAAGCAATTCAGGAAAAACAAACACCTCCATGTCGGAAAGTGTAAATGCCGAAGAATATTTTTCCAGATTTCTTTTATCACTGAAATCAACAGTATGACTCTGACTCATTATAATAAAAAATTGCTGCGAAGATATATCTTATCTGGATAATGAGAAAATAATTCGATTTTGAAAATATTATGGAGTAATGAGCGAAATCTAATAAAATCTCTCGATTTCAGAAAAGAAAAAACTGGCTTCTCTGATGGCATTCTCAATCGAATCTGAACCGTGTATTGCATTCATTTGAACGGATATCCCATACAATTTTCTTATTGTACCGGGTTCAGCTTTTGCCGGATCAGTATTGCCTATGAGTTTCCTGAATTCATCCACAGCATTCCTGTGCCTCAATATCATAGCAACAACAGGCCCTGACGACATAAACTCTACCAGGCTCTCAAAAAAAACTTTGTCACGATGAACTTCATAAAAAGATTCTGCCTGCTGCTTTGTAAGCTTTACCATTTTTAAAGCTATTATTTCAAAACCGGCTTCATTAATCATTGCCATAATAGGACCAATTTTTCCGGTTCTTACTGCATTGGGTTTTATTATTGCCAGCGTAATATCACTTCTCATACTAAATTTATCGTTTAATATATTTTCTTTTTATGATGCAATATTAATATTTAATAACTTTACCGCCCTCATTAAGTCTTAAATAAAGTGTTAGAACTCGACAAATATAAAAAAGAATTATCGGATTATCTGAATAATTCTGATAATATACTCCTGATTTGCCATATTAATCCTGACGGTGATGCAATCGGTTCAATGCTTGCTCTTTATTCTTTTCTTTCGTCTAAAGGGAAGAAGGTTAATATGATTTCGCCTAATTACCTTCAGGAATTCCTTACATGGATGATAAATTCTGACAGGATTAATATTTTTATCAGGGACCGTAAAAAATGTCTAAAGCTTATTGAGGATGCCAGCTTAATAATTATGCTTGATTTTAACCAGTCGGACCGGCTGGGAGAAGCTGAAAAACCGGTTTTAAAATCATCAGCAAAAAAGGTTGTAATTGATCATCACCTTGATTCAGATACTTTTCATGACCTTTTAATTTCAGATGCCAGCAGTTCATCAACTGCTGAAATTGTTCATGAACTGGTGTGCAAGCTCAATGATGGGTTGTTTTCCGATATTGGATATGCTGAGGCTATCTATGTTGGTATTATTACTGATACAGGTAATTTTGAACATGGATCATTTACCGGAAACACTTTACGGTTAATTGCCGACCTGCTCGATATGGGCCTCAACAAAGACAGAATTTACAATCTGGTTTTCAATAATTTTACTGAATCCCGAACCAGGCTCCTTGGTTATGCCCTGTATCAGAAAATGGTTGTCATCCCGGAATATAAGACTGCATATATTGCCCTTACACGGGAAGAACTGGAGAGATTCAAATACAGCAAAGGTGATACAGAAGGATTTGTTAACCTTCCTCTGTCAATAAAAGGTATTGATTTTTCGGCTCTCTTTATCGAAAAAGAAGGATTTGTAAAGATATCTTTCAGATCAAAAGGCGATTTTTCAGTAAACTCGTTTGCAGCTAAATATTTTCAGGGTGGAGGCCATTTCAATGCTGCTGGAGGTGATTATTACGACACACTCGAAAATACCATCAGCTATTTTCTCGAAATGGTTAAAAAAGAAAGGAACAGTGAAGATTAAATTTTTGAAAAATATTATTCTGTATATCATAATTTTATGTCAGCTTATATCTTTTTCGTGCAACAAACCGGGAGAACAGGTACAGAAAAAAAAGCCCGGAAGAAGAGAACTTGAAAAAGTAAATACCTATCTGGCAGAAAAAGACAGGGAAAGAATCCTTAATTATATCGAAAGGAAAAACCTTAAAATGACAGAGTCAAGCACAGGACTGTGGTATTGTATAATTAATGAAGGGGAAGGGGATTTCTTCAAAGAAAATGACAGAATTGTTATGGATTATGAATGCACTCTGCTTGACGGTACAAAATGTTATTCATCACACGAAACAGGCCCTAAAACCGTTATACTTGGGAAAAGCAATATAGAAGCCGGACTTGCAGAAGGTCTTAAAATGCTGAAACCTGGAGGGGAAGCAATATTCATAATACCACCTTTTCTGGGATGGGGGCTCCTGGGTGATGACAGGGCAATACCTCCCAGAGCTGTTATAGTTTATGAAGTGAAAATACTTAATAAAAAAACACCAAACGGCGTTCAGGGAGATTAAACTTAGGTAAAATTGAATAAATTTGTAAAAAATTAAAGGGATTAAAAGATTGTGCTATGAAAATTAGATTAATTACATTGGGCATTCTATGTGTAACTTTTTTATGGTCATGTGATTTAGGCAGGAAGTATGAAGAAGAAGAGGAAATCCGAATTCAGAATTATTTACAATCAATAGGAGATACGGTTTATACTAAAACCCCCAGTGGTTTATATTATTACATCATCTCCGAAGGCTCAGACAGGACACCGGTTAATGGGGATACTATATCAATATGGTATAAAGCCAAGTTTCTTTCTGGTGAACTTTTTGACACAAATCTAGAACAACCGGATCCGTACATTTTTATTGTTGGTGCAAACACAGTAATAAAAGGTATTGACGAAGCCGTAAGGTACATAAAAAATGGGGGAAAAATTAAGTTTATTACTCCCTCAAGTCTTGCATATGGAGCGGCGGGGCTTTATGGATATGATGCCTATGGATATTATCGTGTAATTGTTCCTGGTTATACTCCTTTTGTCTGGGAAGTTGAAATAGATGAAATTAGAGCTGGCTCAAAGTAAGGTTTTTTTCTTCTGAATGTTCTAACAATGTGCATGAAAAGATTTAAACCTGGCATTTCAGTCTTAGCTTCGATCATTCTAATTCCGATGCTTTTTTCTGCCTGCGGGGAAATAGGAACATGGAAAGAACAGGAAGAACAGATGATTCAGGATTACCTGGATAAACTTGGTGATACTGTAGCAATTCGTAAACCCAGTGGGTTGTATTACATTGAATTGAAGGAAGGTACCGGTCTTTCTCCTGTTCCGGGCGATTCAGTTAGCTTCTTTTACAAAGGTATGTTTCTCGACTATGTAGTTTTTGATACAAATCTGAAAGACAGCATTCCCTATAAAAGCAAAATAGGTTCAAACGATCTTAAGGCAGGAATTGATGAAGGCCTTCAGTATATGAAAGAAGGAGGTAAAGCCCGCCTTCTCACCCCGTCAAATCTGGCATTCGGTCCAACTGGAATTTGGGGTATCATACCGGGATATACACCCCTTATATGGGAAATAGAGCTTATTTCTGTTAAAAAAGCAAGATAAACGTATCAATATTAATAACATCTGCGAAGGCAAATTAAATAAAACTACAATAATTACTCTTCGCAAAGAAGTTTAATTCGTTTTAATGTTCTATTAAATTATTAATTAATAGTTAATTATGATTATTAATCTCCATGAGGATAGATCAATAAAAAGTCTATTCTGCCGATTGTAAAATGAAAATTACCAGATGATCGTTTAAATCGGGTATTTTTTTCTTCCATTCATAAATTCTCTTTGTTTCAATCTTCTCACCTGGCAGGGTAATATCAACAGCAATACATAAATATGTAGCTGAATTACAGGTTTCAAGAATATATTTCAGCATTCTGCTGGCTCTGTATGGAGTTTCCATGAATAACTGGGCCTCACCTCCTTCTGATCTTTTCTCCAGTTCTTTTAATTGCTTTCTAAGACTATCTTCCTTAACCGGAAGATAGCCGTGAAATGTAAACTTCTGCCCATTGAGCCCCGAGGCAGCAAGCGCTAAATATATTGAAGAAGGACCGGGAAGAGGAATAACCTTTATCCCTTTTTGATGAGCCATCCTGACTAACATCGACCCGGGATCCGCAATACAGGGAATACCTGCTTCACTCATAAGCCCGACATTATACCCATCAAGCAACGGCTGTAGAAAATCATAAAGCTCTTTCACAGGAGTGTTCTCATTGAGTGTATAAAATACAGATTCATCAACAGGAAAATCCCTGTCAATCAGTTTTAGATATCTTCTGGCACTCCTTACCTTCTCAACAATAAAATACCTCAACGACAGAGTAATTTGAATTACTTCGTCAGGTACAGCTTTTCTGAAGTTTTCACTACCGATTGGTACAGGTATCAGATAAAGAATCCCGGTCAAAACATAATACTTTTTGGTACTTTGTAAAGATATATATTTAAAAAATATAGCCTCGTTTCAAAAAACAAGATATCTGTTATTGACTGTTTCTAAATTTTGAGTTAGGTTTGTGCATCAATTTTTATAAAAGTGAAAATCACCTTTCTGGGAACCGGAACATCACAGGGAGTACCGGTAATAGCCTGTGATTGCAAAACCTGTCAATCGGATGACCCAAGGGATAAAAGACTCAGAACGTCCCTGCTGCTTGAAACTGAAAAGACAATTATTGTCTTTGATGCAGGACCAGACTTCAGGCAGCAAATGCTCAGGGAAAAAGTTACTCATATCGACGCAATTGTTCTCACACACGAACATAAGGACCACATTGCAGGTATGGATGATGTGAGAGCATTTAACTATAAAACCCGCGATGCAATCGATATATTTGCCGAAGAAAGAGTTCTTAAAGAAATAAGGAGAGAATATTCTTATGTCTTTGCTGAGCAACAATATCCGGGGATTCCCAAAATGAGACTTAATGAAATAAGTACTGAAAATTTTTCAATCAAAGATCTTGAAATTATCCCTGTAAGGGTAATGCATTTCCGTTTACCTATTCTGGGTTTTAGAATTGGTGATTTCGCATATATTACTGATGCAAACAGTGTTCCGGAAGAGAGCAAAGAAAAATTATATGGAGTTAAGTATTTGGTAGTAAATGCTTTAAGGAAAGAGAAGCACATTTCACATTTTAACCTCTACGAGGCAATTAACTTTATTAGAGAAATTTCACCACGTCAGGCATATATTACACATATAAGTCACCAGATGGGATTGTATAGAGATGTGTCAAAAGAACTTCCTTCCGAAATCAAACTTGCATTCGACGGATTGAGTATCGAAATTAGTTAAAATCATTCTTTTACTTTTTCTTTTTCATACTCTTTTGAAGCTTCTTCTGGTAATTGGTTGAATAATAATACCTGTTTCTTCCGAGCTGCGTTGTACTTACATAGGATGCCTTGGCTCTTTTGGCAGCCCATGGATTCTGCCTTGAAGAAGCACATCCGGTAAACAAAAGCAGGAGAATGAACAGAAGAAATGAGTAAAACCGTAATATTTTTTCCAGACTTTTCATCATTAAAGGGTCTTCAATACCAGATATAAATATAAATATTTTAATTATTTAACGAAAAAAACTCATTTTGGTTACTTTTTTTCCTGTAAAAAATTCTTTCTTTTGCTGTTAACTCAATAATTTTCATTGTAAATACGAAATGTATTTTAGATATGTGTACAACAATCCATATAAACTCACTGGTAGCCAAAAAGATTAAGATATGTTTAATTTATCTTTTTCTGTTTCATTCAATTTTAATTGCTCAGAAAATATCTAATGTTCATTTTACAGTATCAGCCGGTTTTTCAGCCTATCGTATTTCATTGTCAGACAGTATTTTATATGATTTTAAAAAAATATTACCTGTCTTTACTTTTGAACTAAATAATAAACAGTTAAGTTCTAAAGATTTTGATGTAAAAACAATTGATGGTACCTGGGAGCAGAATTTTGACCCGGCAATACATACATCCGTAAAAAAGTTATCAGGTGTTTCCGATGCATTGAGGTACGAGCTTATGTTTGAAAATAGAGGGACAGATACAGTCACAATCGGAAATGTTGTCCCTTTTGGAACAGATGAAAATTCTGTGTTTATTACAGGTTATGGCCCTTCCGACCTTGCAAGGGCTTACCTTTTCCGACCAGGATATTCAAAGGTGAGGGTGATATTGCCTGATAACGCGTGGGAACTTGGGTACTCTTCTTTCAATGCAGGTAAATATTCGGTATGCGCACTTACCAGACGTCAACAGACTGAGGGTGGCAGAAAAAGAAGATACGAAACTGTACTCCCGCCTGGGGCTAGTGTAACATATTATATGTATGTAAGCACATTTCAGGGTGAATGGCAGAATGGTTTAAAATATATGTTTCGTGACAGATATCTTTTTGATCTTGAAAATTTTGATAATGAACTTTACCAGCGCGAAGATCTAAAATGGATAAAAAACAGTTATATCATTATTCTCCAGATGGCATGGGACAGAAACTTTATCGACAGAACCACAGGAAAATATACCTATGCCGGTGAGCTCGCAGAATGGACTAATCTGTTCGGACATATTGATGTGTTTGGTATTTGGCCTACATGGCCCAGGCTCGGACTTGACAGGCGAAATCAATGGGACCTTTACAGGGATTTGCCAGGTGGAACCCAGCAACTCAGAGCTTTCGCAAGAATGTCGCGTCTGTCAGGAACCAGGTTCTTTATTGCATATAACCCATGGGACAGAAGCACACGCGAAGAAGACCATCTGAAAG
This sequence comes from Bacteroidales bacterium, assembly GCA_049654745.1. Lineage (GTDB taxonomy): Bacteria > Bacteroidota > Bacteroidia > Bacteroidales > VadinHA17 > LD21. Next base: position 3,211 of record JBASIK010000002.1, on the reverse strand, counting down.
GTATGGCTCAGATAATTATGGAAACAGAAGCCGATGGTGTGGTTCTTGATACAAGCGGCCGGTCTAGCCGCGAGATTCAGGCTGCAGCCGACAGTGTAAGGAAAGGTGTAATTATGTATTCCGAAGGTATGGCTGTACCTGCTGATATGCCCGGGATCATATCGGGTCGAGTACATAATGCTATATTCCTAAGTCCTGAACTTAATCTGAACAAACTTATCAAACCTGATTTTTCAATTTTCCGTGTGTGTGATGTGGGCGAAGAACGAATACACCGTGAAATTGCAATAGCTTTCTTTAACGGCTATGGCACTGAACTGAACCTCTTCCGACCAGGGGGAAGAAATCGAGAAGACCTTGATTACCTTGCTCAAACAACTTTTATACTCAGGCAGAACAATGATGCCTTTCTCGATTACAACTGGACCCCACTTATTCCTACACTTATCGATAAAGTATACGTTAATAGCTGGAGTTCAGGAAATAAAACTATATTTACAATACTTAACATGAGGCACGAAGGTGTATATGGAGAATTATTCGAAACTGAACTCCCTGAAACGGCACACCTCGTATCACTCTGGAATCATGAAGAAATTACACCTGTCGCCCAAAGTGGAAAAATAAATGTAAGAGCAAACGCTTCAGGATGGGATCCATCCCTGACAGGAACCAGACTGGAGGGATCGGTTGACTGCATTGCACAGCTGCCTCGTCTTCTGAAATCTATATTGAAAGGAGATACACTATTCATAAATAAACCTGATAATGGCACCCTGAACCTCTGGCAGGGCAACCCTTCATACAGTAATAAAAATTCATTTCATCTTAAATTCAGAACAGATACAGCTATTAATATATTCAATCTTACATCGGGTTATGAAGGAAAGATAGTAATTCAATTACTTGAGTCAGGTATTCTTAAAGATGAGAATATTCTCTATTTCAAAGGAGGACAACCGTGGTTGGTAAGCAAGGCAATCCGTACAAAAGAAGCAGAAAATATCCCGGATGATATGGTTCTTGTTCCCGGAGCTAGAATTACATACACACTTTCAACAGATGAGGATTTTATACCATATCCTAATATTAATCAGCCTATAAATGTAGAAGTTGATAGTTTTCTTATTGACAGATATCCGGTTACCAATGCACAGTTTTATGAATTTCTTGTCAATTCCGGTTATGTGCCGTCAGATACTACAAATTTCTTAAAGCACTGGTCGAATGGCATTTACCGGACAGGCCAGGAGAAATATCCGGTGGTGTACGTAAGTTATGAAGATATGCAGGCTTATGCGAAATGGGCAGGGAAGAGGTTGCCAACTGAAGCAGAATGGCAACTGGCAGCACAGGGGACCGATGGAAGAAAATGGCCATGGGGAAATGAGTTCAGGGGAACATGGTGCAACAATTCATTTGGTCGCCCAACTCCGGTAGATGCATTCCCCAAGGGGGCAAGCCCTTACGGTGTTATAGACCTTGTGGGTAATGTCTGGCAAATGACCAACGATATGTATTGCAATGGCAATTACTATTTTACCGTTATCCGGGGTGGAAGCTTTTTCAACCCTGAATCGAGCTGGTGGTATATAAAGGGAGGTCCTCAGCCTCTCGACCATACACAGATTATGCTGATGGTGTCACAGGGCTTTGATAGAAGTGAAACAGTAGGCTTCAGATGCGTAAAAGATATAGTTCCTGGTTCGATACGAACCAGAAAATGATTGTTTACCAGAAATATTTTTAAAGCTCAGGAATAACTTTAGCTACTAAAGCTTAAGCCTTTTTTCAATTTCGTGTATTTGATTTCTGAAGTGCTTATCAGTGTCAATCAGATTGTTTACCGTTTTACAGGCATGAAGCACGGTAGCATGATCTTTCCCACCTATTTTTGACCCGATGCTTGCCAGAGAAGCTTTTGTGAGGTTCTTTGAGAAGTACATTGATATCTGCCTTGCCTGAACAATTTCGCGTTTTCTTGTCTTGCCAAGCATCTGTTCCATAGGTATTTTGTAATAATCACAAACTACCTTCTGAATATATTCAATGGTTATTTCTTTCCTTGAGGTGCTTACAAGCTTTTCTACCATCTTTCTCGCAAGATCAATGGTAATCTCTTTTTTATTAAGAGTTGCCTGAGCATAGAGTGAAATAAGGGCAGCCTCAAGTTCTCTAATATTATTGGTAATATTTTCAGCCAGATATTCAAATATTTCATCAGGTAGCTCTATGCCGTCGTTATATGCTTTCTTTTTCAGTATTGCCAGACGTGTTTCATAATCTGGCTTCTGCAGATCAGCAAGTAATCCCCATTTAAACCTTGAGAGCAGACGTTGCTCCATGTTCTGCAATTCAACCGGGGGCTTGTCGCATGTTAGCACAAGCTGTTTACCCGATTGGTGTAGATGATTGAATATGTGGAAGAAAATATCCTGTGTTTTTTCCTTCCCCGCAAATTCCTGAACGTCATCAAGAATCAATACATCTACCATTTGATAAAAATGCAGAAAATCGTTCTTGTTGTTATTTCTTATCGATTCAGTGAACTGCGTCTGAAATTTATTTGCATTTACATATAAGACAATTTTGTCGGGATGTTTTTCCTTTACCAGTATCCCAATTGCCTGAGCAAGATGGGTTTTTCCCAGCCCAGAATCACCATAAATCATCATCGGGTTAAATGCAGTACCTCCTGGGTTATTTCCAACAGCAATACCTGCCGAACGGGCAAGCCTGTTACATTCACCCTCGACAAAATTGTTGAAATTGTAATCCGGATTCAGCTTCGGATCGAAATGTATCTTTTTTATTCCAGGTATTACAAATGGATTCTTAATTGAAGGTTGTGTAAGTTCAAAAGGTACCTGCACAGGCTTGTTCTGGAGGTCAGTTTTATTCCTTGAAGGAAATTTGACAGTATACGGCTTACCGTCAGCATAATTTGAATTCTCCATTATGACATTGTACTCCAGTTTGGCGTCAGCTCCTATTTCACGCCTTAGAGTCTTCCTGAGGATGTCAATATATTGCTCCTCAAGATACTCGTAGAAAAACGGACTTGGTACCTGAATGGTAAGTACGTTGTTTTCAAGCTTCAGGGGAACTATAGGTTCAAACCATGTCTTATAACTTACTGATGGAATAATGTCCTTAATGATTTTCAAACAGTTATTCCAGACTTCAGTATGCGATTTATTCATAGCTCTTC
>JBASIK010000001.1:0-8175 GCA_049654745.1 Bacteroidales bacterium | reverse complement strand
GCCCTATATTCTGCTTAAGCCTTTTGATATCATGAATTCTATGCCCCTCAAAAGCCAGTTCACGCCTTCGCTCAAGAATTAGCTCATCCAGACTCACCGAGCCAGCAGCAGGCAAACCTGCCCTGGTGTGCACTGCATTATAATCATCAACCGGACTTGCACCAACATACGGAGGTCCCAACCTCAGATTGCATTCCGCCCTTATCAGAAACATCTCGGCCAGACGTATGAGATTTACACAACCATACAAATTGTTCCACTTCCCGCATCTTAAGGCCCCGTCCCCGGTATAAAACAACTCGGCTCTTTTATCCTCTTTAGGATAAATATTAAGATGTCCGTCAAGAATTTCAATAAAACCGTTACCTCCGAACGAAGATGTTGAGAAAGAAACTGTCATTGCATTGTACTCTGTGGGATATGAGATTTTTGCCACAAAAATATCTTCCTTTGTTGGTTCATACTGGTTGAATATGCTGGCATAAACAGGCAGAAGGTTGTATTTTCCCGATGCAATGACAGCATCGGCAGCCTTCCTGGCATTGTCGTAATCACCTTTCTGAAGATAAACTCGTGCAAGAAGTGCATTGGCTGCTCCACGTGTGGCAAATATCCAGTTATCATCGGGCAGTCTTTCAGCAGCTGCCACCAGGTCATTAATTATCTGGTTATATACCTCCTCAACCGTATTGCGTCCGGTATAAACCTCATCACTGATTTCACGTATCGGTTTAAGGATGAGCGGTACCCCATACTGGTTATTTAAAGCACCTGGTTCATAGGGCAGGGCAAAAAACCTCACAAGATCAAAATATATCAAAGCTCTAAGAAAAAGAGCTTCTCCTTCCACCCAGCCACGATCAGCCTTTTTCACCACATCGAGGGCACTGAGAACATTGTTAACAGTATTTATTACCCTGTAACTTTCGCGCCATTGTTTAAAAACCTCACTATTATCTGCTGAAATTGTTTTTGTAAAAAATTCGAAAGGTTCATAATAGGTCTCTTCATTTACCCATAATAGTTCACCGTTACCTGCAAGAAGTTCGGCATTCCTGAGAATATTGCCCCCGTATATACCAGGCTCATTGAAAAGTGAATAAGCTCCATTAAGAATGCTTTTGACATTTGCATCAGTCGATAGAGCAACTTGCTCACTGACACTCTGCGATGGTTCAGGTTCAAGCAGCCAATCACAACCTGTTAACAGCATAAAAAGAGGTAAAACTGTTGTCAGAATAATACTTCTATTCATAAATTCCTCCTTTAACATTCAGAATCCAAGTGTTATTCCAAAAACTATGGTTCGCGGCTGAGGTGCCGAATAAAAATCAAATCCCGAAAAAATGTTGTTTACCATAAAATCTGCAGAAACTTCCGGATCCCACCCTTCGTAGAGGCTGAAGGTGAAAAGGTTCCTCCCCTGAATAAATAACTGCATTTTTCTAATATTCAATTTATTAGTTACTACTGAGGGGACGTCATAGCTTAAAGAGACCTCCCGCAGTTTCAGGTATGAACCATCCGACAGATACCTGCTGCTACGGCTCTGATTGCCATTATCCCAGAGCAGCCTTGCCTGAGGCACATCGGTAATATCGCCCTTCGACTTCCAGCTACGTAACTGCGACTTAAGCTGATTGTCGAACCAGACGCCGTTTGAAGCCATCCACCTGTCACCGGCAAGATGTATTTTGTTGCCTGCAACTCCCTGGAAAGTGAAAATCAGTTCCAACCCTTTGTAGCACAAGGCATTAGTAATAGCCCCCATTAAATCAGGATTGGGATTGCCGAGAATAATAAAATTCGCACTATTAAAATTACTGGTAGTTTTATCCGGGTTTATAATGTTCCCGTTTGCATCTTTTTCGTTGATATACCACAGGGCATCGCCATTATTGTAATCAACACCTGCATATTCAGCACCATAGAAAGACCCAATTGGATAACCGACCATGGCAACATTCATATAACTTTCACCGCCAAAATCAAGAATATTTTGTTTGCCCAGACTTAATACCTTATTCTTGTTAAGCGAAAAATTCAGGCTGGTTTTCCATTCAAATAATCCTGTGATATTAACCGTGTTTAAAACAAATTCAAAACCTTTGTTTTGAATTGCTCCAGAGTTCTGAATCCGGGTCAGATAACCCGTTGTTGAAGGCACTTCTTCCTCAAGGAGAATATCAGTTGCTTTACGGTGGTATATATCAATTTCGCCCGAAATCCGGTCTTTAAGGAATCCAAATTCGACACCTGTATTAATCTCACTCAGGGACTCCCACTTAAGGTCAGGGTTGGCTATCTGTCCGGGGACCAGACCTGGCACATCACCATAACTTCCTGAATCATACAATCCAAGGTGCCAGTAATTTCCAAAACCTGCATTTCCAGCCAATCCGTATCCTGCTTTAATTTTCAGAAAACTAAGGAAAGGCACACTCTGCATAAAATTTTCTTCGGTTATAATCCAGCCGGCAGATATTCCCGGGAAAAAGCCATACTTTTTGTTGCTTCCGAAACGGGAAGAACCTTCAATCCTGCCGGATAGTGAAAGAAGATACTTACCATCATAGTCAGTATTTATTCTTAAAAACCCGGCGAGAAAGCCATAACGCGACAATGTTGATGACCCGCCTGAGATTGTGCCGGCGCTTGCTATTGTTTTGAGAGCATCAGAAGCAAAACGCTCTCCTTCGGTGTACATAGTCTCAACTGAAGTATGTTGAAACTCCGTTCCCAGAAGAGTGTTTAAACTGATATTGCTGAGTTTTCTGTTAAATAAAAGAAGTGACCTTCCGGTTATATTCTGGTTCTGTCCGTGATTAGCAAATCCATAGCCGCTCCTGTCCATACCTTCCATGGTTTTTTCGCCATAACGTGCATTTTCCTTATTACCATAGAGGTCAAAGCCAAGTTCATTTTTCCATGTAAGTCCTTCAATAATATTAAAATTTATATATCCACTTGTAAGTGAGCGGTATTCGGTAATTTTCTTCGATGCATATTCAGCATCAAGAAGTGCATTATAGTATGAGGTAACCGGGAAGGTGCTCAGTTCACCGTCGGTGTCGCGTGGAGGTGTTACCGGTGCCTGAGCTACAAGCTGCAAAGGTGAAGATAAATAATTGTCGGACGATACCTGGTCAATGGCAGCCCTGTTAATGCTTAAAGAAAAACCGAGGTCAATAAGTCTGCTTACTTTATTGTCGATCCTCAGGCGCGCTGATATTTTTTCAATTCCGTTTGATACAAGAATACCATCATTGATGAGAACTGAGCTACCTGCACTGTACTGAAGTTTATCGTTTCCTCCCTGTGCTGAAAGGTCTGCCGACCAGATTCTCCCTCTTCTGAAAGCAAGACTCTGCCAGTCGGTACTAACCTCCGACCTGAGAAACCTCCCTGTATTGTTTAAAACAGCCGCCCATCCCGAATAGGTCTTCAGCCTGTTTTCAACCTCATCACGGCAGAATGTAATTGTCCCCGGCTCATACCCGTAGTAGCGGTCATACATAAGGTCCCCATTCTTTGCTGCTTCCCTCATATAAGTAACATACTCCTCCGCATTCATGAACTCCCTCAGCCGCGAAGGTTCATTGAAACCTGTACGTAACGTCAAATTAATTCTTGTGTCTCCGCTGTAACCTCTTTTTGTTTTTATAATTATAACGCCATTTGCTCCTCTTGCCCCATAAATTGCCGTTGAGGATGCGTCTCTTAGTATCTCAACCGACTCAATATCTTCAGTATTGATAGTGGTAAAGGGATTGACAGGGGCACCTGATAAATTTACACTCTCTGTGGTGACAGGAATGCCGTCAACTATAAAGAGTGGCTGGCTGGTTGCATATACAGATGAAATCCCCCTTATTCTTATTCTCGTTAATGCAGCAACTTTTCCGTTTACCTGTTCGACGAACAACCCTGCTGCCTTGCCCTGAAGAGCAACATCTGCGGCAGAAACAGGAATATTTCTCAGAACTGATCCATCAATGCTCGAAATACTGCCGGTGAGCTCCAATTTCTTCAGTACTCCATAACCGGTTTCAATATTATTTTCAAGACCGCTATAATCTTTATCAAGTACTACATTGATAATGTCAGATGTTCCAACGGTTATTTCCCGGCTTCTCATCCCTGCATACCTGAACACCAGAACCACTCCTTCCTGAACATTTAATGAAAAAGAACCATCTTCACCTGTTACCAATACATCTCCGGTACCTTTTACCTCCACTTCTGCTCCAGCCAGAGGTTGCCCGGTTTCAGAGGAAAGCACTTTTCCGGTTACCGTTTTCTGCTGTGCCAGAAGCATGAAAACAGCACCGTAAAGAATAATAAACACTGCAATTATTTTTTTCATAAACCCAGTTTCAGTAATATTCATTTGCCACAAGAATAAACTTTAAATTGACTCTTAATATTTTATGATATGCCAGATTGTAAAGTAAAATTAAATATGCAAAGGTTCAAACAAAGTTACCTGATTTTTTACCTATTTTTGTAAAGCCGGCTGAATTATGTAACATTTTCTTCTGAATGGCTTTATTTTCACATTTACACGTACATACACAGTATTCCATTCTCGATGGTGCCTCTTCTATACCGGCACTTGTTGACCGGGCTAAATCACTCGGAATGGATGCTCTGGCAATAACTGATCATGGTAACATGTTTGGTGCCAAAGAGTTCCATAATTATGCCGTAAGCAAAGGAATAAAGCCGGTGCTTGGATGCGAGATTTATATTGCTAAAGGAAGCATGGAAGAAAAAACCGGTAGTGAAGACAGATCGGGTGATCATCTGATACTGCTGGCAAAAAATCTTACCGGTTACCGGAATCTGATAAAACTAGTTTCACTTGCCTGGACAAAAGGTTTTTATTATACTCCAAGGATTGATAAAAAAGCCCTCGAAAAATACAGAGATGGTCTTATCGCAACCTCTGCATGCATTGCAGGAGAAATACCTGGTGAGATACTTAATGGAAACATTGAAGGTGCTGAAAAGGCGCTGAAAAGTTATGTTGACATATTCGGCGAAGACTTCTTTCTTGAAATACAACGTCACGAAACTACCGAGCCTGACGCAAACATTGAAACTTTTCCGAAACAGCAAAAAGTTATTGAAGCCTTCCGGAGGTTGTCGGAAAAGTATGGAGTAAAAATTATTGCCACCAATGATGTGCATTTTGCTAACAAGGAAGATGCCGAGGCACATGACAGGTTAATATGCATAAATACTGCAAAGGATCTTGATGATCCGGAGAGGATGAGATACTCAAGGCAGGAGTATCTGAAAAGTGAGGAAGAAATGAGGGAGATCTTCAGTGATATTCCTGAAGCAATTGAAAATGTGGCAGAGATAATATCAAAGATTGAGCTTTACGAACTCGATCATGATCCTATCATGCCTGAATTCAAGATTCCACCGGAGTTTTCATCGGAGAGTGAGTATCTCAGGTATCTTACTTTTGAAGGTGCAAAAGAAAGATGGGGAGTATTGACAAAGGAGCAGAAAGAGAGGCTTGAGTTTGAGCTCGACACGATTATCAGGATGGGCTTCCCTGCATATTTTCTTATTGTACACGATTTTCTGAAGGCTGCCAGGGAGCTGGGTGTGGCGGTGGGGCCGGGCAGAGGTTCTGCAGCCGGCTCAGCAGTAGCTTACTGCCTCCGTATAACCGACATAGACCCCATCAAGTATGGACTTCTGTTCGAGCGCTTCCTCAATCCCGACAGAATCTCACTGCCCGATATTGATATTGACTTTGATGAGGACGGCAGAGAACAGGTGCTGAGGTATGTGGTAAATAAATATGGCCACGACAGGGTGGCACATATCATCACCTTTGGCACCATGGGAGCTAAGATGGCTATCAGAGATGTGGCGCGGGTTCAGAAATTGCCACTGTCAGAAGCTGACAGACTGGCAAAGATGGTGCCGGAGCGTCCTGGAATAACCCTTGCCGACGCTTACGCCGAAGTGCCTGAACTGGCAAAAGAAAAAGACTCCCCCAATAAACTGATATCCCAGACCCTGCAGTTTGCAGAAGCTCTGGAAGGCTCAATAAGGCAGACCGGAGTGCATGCCTGCGGAATAATAATAAGTAAGGAACCCCTCGATAACTACATCCCCCTAAGTACTGCAAAGGAAACAGATCTTTTCGTTACACAGTACGAAGGTAACCATGTCGAATCGGTGGGACTGCTGAAGATGGACTTTCTCGGGCTCAAAACACTCTCTATAATAAGGGATGCCATCGAGAATATAAAGAAAAGGCATGGTATTGAAATAGATATTGAGAACCTTCCTCTCGACGATAAGAAGACCTTTGAACTTTTCAGCCGGGGAGATACAACAGGTATATTTCAGTTTGAGTCGGACGGAATGAAAAGGTATCTCCGTGAACTGAAACCCAACCGTTTCGAGGATCTTATTGCCATGAATGCCCTATACCGCCCGGGGCCGATGGAAAATATTCCACTCTACATAAAACGCAAACACGGGCAGGAAAAGATCGAATACCTTCTTCCCGAGATGGAAAAGTACCTTGCCGACACCTATGGCATAACTGTTTACCAGGAGCAGGTTATGCTGCTTTCGCAGGAACTTGCTGGGTTCACGAAAGGTGAAGCCGACTCCCTGCGCAAGGCAATGGGCAAGAAGAAAAAAGCGCTCATGGAAGAGATGAAGGCGCGCTTCATGGAAGGATGCCTTAAAAAGGGATACAGCGAACAGTTAATAAATAAAATATGGAGCGACTGGGAAAGCTTCGCCCATTATGCCTTTAACAAGTCGCACTCCACCTGCTATGCCCTGGTGGCATTCCAGACAGGCTACCTTAAAGCACATTATCCGGCAGAATACATGGCTGCTGTTCTCAGCCGAAATATCAGCGACCTGAAGAAAATTACCCTCTTCATCGATGAAGCACGGCGAATGGGCATTGAAGTTCTGGGCCCCGATATCAACGAAAGTGATGTGAAATTCACTGTAAACAAAGACGGAAACATACGCTTCGGACTGGGTGCTATTAAAGGAGTAGGAGAAAATGCCGTTATGCAGGTAATCGATGAGAGAGAAAAAAACGGTCCCTACAGAGATATCTACGACTTCGTAAGCCGTGTGAATCTGAATACTCTCAACAGGAAAAATATTGAAGCAATGGCTCTCGCCGGTGCTTTCGACTGCTTTCCGGAAATATCACGTGAACAATATTTTGCTGCTGACGCAAAAGGAACAACTTTCATCGAACACTTAATCAGATTCGGAAACAATATTAAAACAATAAAGAACTCCAGCAAGAACACTCTTTTCGGTGAAGACAACGGGTTCAGCATGAAAAAACCAGAACCTCCCTCCTGCGATGAATGGCCAAAACTGGAAAAACTTAACAGGGAAAAAGAAGTTATAGGCTTTTACCTTTCATCACATCCGCTCGACGACTTCAGACTGGAAATTGAAAATTTCACCAACACTACTCTTGAAGAATTGAGAAATAACATGCAGGAGTTCATAGAAAGGGATGTGGCCGTTGCAGGAATGGTTACCGAAACACGGAACGGCATCAGCAAGAACAACAAGCCATATGCCTCATTTACACTGCAGGATTATACAGACTCCTTCCGGTTCGTTTTGTTCGACAAAGATTGCGTTGAATTCAGTAAATATCTTGTTAACGGATATTTCCTTCTGGTAAAGGGTAAGGTTCAGAGAAGAAAATATGCTGAAAATGAACTCGACTTCAGAGTAAAATTAATTACCCTGCTTTCGAGTGTGAAGGATGAACTGATAAAAAGTGTCACAATTAAGGTTAAGGCACCCGATGTGGACAACGAACTTATTAACCAGCTTACTAAAATGATAAAAGCCAATCCTGGTGAAACGGAACTACGATTCCTCTTCATTGACCCCGAAAGCAAAATTTCACTGCCAATGTTTTCCAGAACAATCAAAGTAAGACTTAATAATGATTTCATTACTTTTCTTGAAGACCATCCTGCACTTGATTTTAAAGTGAATTAATTATATTTGTTATTCTCACTTAAGTCCAATCAATTAAAGAACACAAAATCATGGTATTAGAAGTTACAGACTCCAATTTCGAAGAAATCGTTCTGAAATCAGAAAAACCAGTTATTGTTGATTTCTGGGCTGAATGGTGTGGCC